>JAFGJC010000086.1 GCA_016929305.1 candidate division CSSED10-310 bacterium
ACATGATATTTTTTTTCAACTGAAACTCTTGATACGCTGAATAGAGAACGGGCACGATGAACATCGTGATCATAACTAAAAGCATTCCCCCAAACGTTGGTATCGCCATCGGTACCATAATATCAGATCCGCGTCCCTGACTGGTCAGTACCGGAAGCAATGCCAAAACGGTTGTCGCCGTTGTCATCAAACAAGCCCTTACACGCCGCTCACCTGCCAGAACTGCAGCTTTTCGAATCTCGGAAATGGATTTAGGTTTTCGCTTACGGAAAGACTGGTCCAGATATGTAGCCATAACCACACCATCATCAGAAGCGATTCCGAAAAGCGCCAGAAATCCGACCCAAATCGCGACACTTAAATTGATCGGATGAATTTGAAATAACGCGCGCATGGAAACTCCAAAGAATGAAAAATTCATAAACCATGACTGACCGTACAACCATATAAGAAGAAATCCTCCAGCCCAGGCAACAAATATACTTGAAAACACAATCATAGAAGTTACAGCGGATCTGAACTGAAAATACAAAATGATGAAAATCAAAATGAGTGCTACTGGTAAAACAATTCGCAGCGTATTAACCGCTCTTACTTGATTCTCATAGTTTCCGGAAAACTCAAAACTCACACCCGGATCGACATGCCACAAACCTTGATGTAATCCGTTTTCCAGATATGTTCGTGCGTGATCAATCACTTCGAGTTCGGCATACCCTGGTTTGCTGTCGAATGTCACATAACCCACAAGGAATGTATCTTCACTTTTAATAACCTGTGGTCCGCGGACATATTCAATTGTTGCGATCTGTTCCAATGGAATTTGGAAACCCATAGGCGTCGGCACCAAAATTTTTTTAATGGAATCCATATCCTGACGCAATTCCCTTAGATATCTAAGCCGGACTGAATAACGTTCTCTACCCTCCACTGTATTCGTAACCCGCTTGCCCCCAATCGCAACTTCAATAATATCTTGTACCTGTTCTATCGATATTCCAAATCGCGAAATCGACACACGATCAATGTGTATTTCAAGATATGGTTTACCAATGATCCGATCTGCAAAAACGGTGTCCGGATTAATAGCGGGAACATTTTTCAGCAAGGATTCGATATTCAATGCTGTCGATTCAATGACTGATAAATTGGGACCCTTTATTTTTACTCCATATGGAGATCGTAATCCGCTTTGAAGCATGACCAAGCGAGCTTCAATTGGTTGTAGTTTAGGAGCGGATGTTGTTCCGGGAATCTGTGCAGCCTTAACGATAGCTTCCCAGATATCATCTGGATGTTGTATACCATTCCAATATGATCGACCGGTATTCAGTTTAGGATCCAACGCAGGACGCCAGATCCTGAACGGTCTCCCTCGTCTGTTTTCAATGAGTTTACCATTATCATCACGCAGATAACTGCCTTTCACAAAATATGGCAATCCGTCCGGCCCAGGAATCGGTTCACCCTCAACCGAACGGAAGTAGTCCTCCTGATCAGCATCAAAAGCAAACAGGATCCGATTTCCGCGATCATCCTCCAAATATTCAGGATGATAGATAATAAGGGTTTCAATCATCGAGATTGGAGCGGGATCCAAAGGCGTATCGGCTCGCCCGATTTTGCCCACAACCGAGGTTATCTCGGGGAGTGCTGAAATCGCCATATCCTGTTTTTGAACTACATCCAATGCTTCACCAAAAGAGGCATGGGGCATCGTCGTCGGCATAAAAAGAAATGAACCCTCATCAAGATCGGGCATAAATTCTCTGCTCAAACCGGGAAACACATGAACAAGTGAAACGACAGGAGACCACAACCGTATTGATTGCGGCAGCCAGTTAATCAGCGGATCCAGACCAAACCATATCACGGCACCACTTGATAGGAGTATCAAAGGCAGTATCAAAAACACTAGCTTATGATTCAAACACCATATTAGTATTCGTTTATAGAACAGATGAAAAACACTAAAAATGGATAAAATCCCTGTAATGAGAATTCCTGTAAAAATCAAATTTTTTAGAAAGCCGTTTTCTGGTCCAAGAGGTAACCAGTGACTGCCCAACAATACTACTACGATAAAAATGATGAAATAATGTGAAAAAACACCCGTACCTGTTATGATTGGCATTGGAATTTTGTTTATTAACGAGTTGAAGTGTCTACGTATACCACTCTTTTCACCAGAGTTTTTTTTCAAAAGCAAAATATAGGAAGGTGGTATTATAACAATTGCAATAATGATCGAAGATATCAATGCAAAGGTTTTTGTAAACGCCAAAGGTCTAAATAATTTCCCCTCAGCTGCCTGCATAGCAAAAATCGGAAGAAAACTGATAATCGTCGTTGAAACTGCTGTAACTACAGCACCGGCAACTTCTTTTACTGCCTCAAATACAATTTCAGTGCGTGAATGTTTGAGTTCGGATGATTTCAAATGCCGGACCACATTCTCGGCAATGATCACACCCATATCAACCATTGTTCCTATGGCAATCGCAATACCGGACAAGGCTACAATATTTGCATCAACACCAAACACCTTCATAAAAATAAAACTCATCAATACGGCAAGAGGCAGCAGACCTGATATCAAAAGCGAGCTTTTGAAATGGCGAATCATAACTAAAATCACAATTATGGTAATAAGAATCTCTTCGGTAAGCGCTTTTTGGATCGTCCCCAGCGTCTCATGGATCAACTGTGTGCGATCATAAAAAGGCACAATTTGGATTTTACTGACGGTGCCGTCAGGAAGTGTTTTTTGAGGTAAACCGGGAGAGATGCTTTGTATCTTCTTTTTGACGTTTTTAATGACTTCCAGAGGATTTTCGTTATACCTGACAATCACCACACCGCCAACAGCTTCTGTTCCAGCTTTATCCAATGCCCCGCGTCTATTGGCAGGTCCCCATGCGACATGAGCGATCTGCTTGACTGTAACCGGAATATCCTTATTCATCTTTATAACGGTATTTTCAATATCTGAGAGGGTTTTGATAAATCCTATTCCCCGTATTACATATTCCACCTTATTGATTTCTATTGTTTGTGCTCCAACATCCAGGTTGGATGATTTTACGGCTTGGAAAATCTCCGGAAGGGTAACGTTGAAGCTTCTTAAAGCATCAGGATCCACATCAATCTGATATTCACGCGTAAATCCACCAATTGACGCCACCTCGCTGACTCCTTCTGCAGACATCAATGCATACCGGACATAGTAGTCCTGGATGGATTTAAGCTCATGCATATCCCAACCACCGGTTGGCATACCATCCTTGTCAACTCCTTCAATCGTATACCAGTATACCTGTCCAAGTGCTGTTGCATCCGGCCCCAGTACAGGATGAGCATCGTTGGGCAATAATCCAGGTGGCAAACTGTTTAGCTTTTCCAGAATTCTTGATCTAGACCAGTAAAACGAAACATCATCATTGAATATGACATAGATCGTCGAAAAACCGAACATGGAGCTGCTGCGAATTGTTTTCACTCCTGGAACACCCAGCAGTGACACAGTCAGCGGATAAGTTACCTGATCCTCGATGTCTTGTGGCGACCGGCCAACCCATTCAGTAAATACTATCTGCTGGTTTTCACCGATATCCGGAAGGGCATCGATAGACACGGGATCTCGTGGTACGACTGGAATATTCCAGTCAAATGGTGCTACCCTCAGACCCCAGAAGAGAACAATCAGAAAAACAAGGAAGACAACGAGCTTGTTTTTTAAGCAAAAGGCTATTACTTTTGCAACGATTGAATTTGAGGATTGGTCTTTTGCCATTTTTATTCTCTTAATTCATTAGATCATCTGGCGTCTGAGATAAATTACTGCTCGTGCTGCCGATCGTTGCCTGTAATTCCCCACACGAATACATAACAGAACCGAAATAAGGATTTGCAATGGTTTTACTATCCTGAAGCCAGTAGGCACCCCGGTTGTTAAACGCCATCGGACAATGAAATTTATAGATTAACTTTCCCGGATCAAACAAATCCACCATCGATAGCATTGTGTGTGACAATCCATCAAATGCTTCTCTGGCTTCGATCAAAGATTTTGCCAAAACAGCTTCTTCACTTTGTCGGACAATGGTATCATAAATATCTTGCCAAAATGCTTGTGCGTCGTTTGTAACACCCGTCGGTATTTCGTTCATCAATAGCCGTATAGCCTTCGCTGATGCTCTGGCGGTTTCCAGATCGTCTCTGCTCAAAGCCATTTGCAATTCAAAATATCTTCGAAGTACGTTCCTCAGACCTGATCTCGCAGTTTCGGATAGTTTTACAGTTTTTCCCGATGGGACGACACCTCGTATCGCGCTGTCATTAGCTTTATGTGTCGGGGAAGGTTCAGTTGGTTCGTGCATCATACTGGGATATCCAAGGATTTGCAGTGCACTGTCGATCTTGAAATTGCCATAGGTTACGACTCGTTCACCTTCATCAAGACCCTTCAATACAACATAACCTTCATCTGTAGTTGGGCCCAACTCAACCTCCCTGCCCAAATAAGTGCCAGGCTCCGTCTCAACATATACAATTGCTCTTTTTCCAGTGATCAATGGCGCGGTTAACGGTATTACCAGCGGCATGCCGGAGCTAGCTGTCGACGGTGCATCCCTGACATTACCCTCAGAACCTAATAATGTTTTGACAGAAGCTCTTGCAAACATATTGGGCTTCAACCGCCCATTCCCATTCGAAACATCAACCCTAACGCGCACGGTTCGGGTTTCCGGATTTACTACCGGATCGATATACACAATCTGACCTGTAAACAACTCACCCGGATAAGCTGCAACGGTAAACACCACATCCTGATCGTAACGCAACCACGGTATATCCGTTTCATACGCCTCCAAAATAAGCCATACATGCGTTAAGTCCGCAATTGTATAGAGATATGTACCTGTTTGAACATACATTCCCTCTGTAACATTTTTCACGATCACGATACCGGATATTGGTGAATAGATGGTCAGTCTGTCGGATACCGTTCCTTTATTTTCAATGTTTGATATTTGGACAGGCAGTAATCCCCACAAACGTAATTTTTCACGCGAAGCATCCAATGTTTCCTGCATTGATTTTCTGAGTTCCTGAAAACCACTACCCTTAATTTCCTTAAGTGACATGGATGCTTGGATTAACTCCTGCTGCGCCACAATAAGTTCAGGGCTATACAATTCCGCAATACTGTCACCTTTATGAATTGCTATTCCTTCATAATCGACATACAATTTATCTATCCGGCCCGGTATCCATGAAGTAATCCGCCGCAACCGGGTTTCATCATAATCAATACGGCCAAACATTCGGATTGATTTTTGCACCGAACGGCGAGAAACCTCGGATGTCTGAATATCAGCCAACTTACGGGCATACTCCGAAAGGAAGATATCCACAGGCTTTCCGGATGTTTCTTGCTGCGTCATTGTTACCGGAATCAAATCCATCCCGCAAATAGGACACATTCCCGGTTTTGGTTGATGTATTTGAGGATGCATAGAACACGTCCAAAACGATACCTTATCACTGTTCTGAACCGCCGTATCATCATTTTTGAGTGAAGGTTGACCAGGATGAAAAAATTGGCCGACAATTATGCCAACAAGCAGGCAAATGAAAGCTAAAACAGGAATTATTACTCTGGTTTTCAAATGTTGTCGCGACACGATGCCTCTCCTGGTCAACCTTTTCTCAGATTACATACACATTGATGTAACGTGTTTTGGGTTTCAGGAGGGGACCTTTTCGGTCCTCTCGCCATTGGCTTCAATTTTTTTCAAGTATAAATCTGGATCGATTTTGAACTTGTCGATGCATGCTGAACAGCAAAAATAGATTCTCTGTTCTTTGTAATCCGTGTACACATTTTTATTTATTGGATTACCCATTACAGGACAAATCGATTGTTCCTTTAGAGTTTCAGCTGAAGATTTCATTTTTTCAGCGGAGGCTCCCGTATAAGGACAACCATCCGCCATGGTACCGCTACTCCAAAATCCCAGCAAAACAATCGCTAATGTTGAAATAAATAAATGTCTCATGGTTTCACTCTCCTTCACTTTGCCGAATATATTTCAGACTCACAAATCTTGGATCTGAAGATATTGGTTCGGATAGATTGGTTTCGTTGTTTAAATGTTCACTTTCAGATCTATATATCCCTTGAGATGTCATCCTTTCCAAAGACGCAATTGCTATAAGTTTGTTTTTTAACTGAACGTAGTAATCGATTTGTAATTGGAGCAATGTTCTGTTCGAATCAATTAGATCCGAAATATTCGTCAATCCCGTTGAGTACGATTTTAACGACAATTCTCGAGATTGCCGTGCACGAGGCAAGATAACCGAACGGTATAGTTTCAATTGTCGTTCAGCATCATTGATCTCAAACCACAATCTTAACAAATTGCTGTCAAGTTTTTGTTTTAACTGTTTCCTATTTTCGTTCGACACCTCGACAATATAGCGAGCTTCATGCTCCTCTGATTGGTATTGCTGCCGCCAAATCGGAAGCGTAAAACTGATAGCAGCCATTATTGGATCTTTTCCGGAATCCCGGGTATCCGGCATTGTTGCTGGTCCTGTGACAATATAGTCAAGACCCACCGTCACATCCGGTATTCGGCTACTTTTAACAAGATCAACCTTTTTTGTTGCTTTCTCAGCCTTTAAATCGAGTATCAGCAAATCCTTGTTATTTAAGAGCAATTGTTTCTTAACCTCATCGATGGTGAATGTCGTCTCGATATCTTCCGGTATCTCCGGCAAGGGAAAATCGTGATCCACGGGAATACCCAAAACACCGTTTAATTCAGCCTTTAGAGGTTTTTTCTGTTCTTCCAGTGAAACAAGTGTGTTCTTGAGTAAATCCATTTCGATCTGCGTTTTAAGCAGATCATCCTGCCCGGTCAAGCCGGCTATGAACCTGCTGTTGATGAGCTTTTCGATGATATCCAGCCAAAACAGCGTCTCTTTTGTAATTTCAATGCGCTTTCCCAGATAAGCAAGCTCCCAATACAGTTGCTTAACTCCTTCAATCAAGGATAAAGCATTCCTTTCAAATTCCAGCCTTGCTATTTCCGATTCAATCTGCGCCAGTTCAGTTTTATAATTCAGTTTCCGATTTAAAGGTATCGTCTGAGAAACACCGATTTTGTATTTTTGAGGACCCACTCGAGTTTCAATTTCCTGCAAAAAATACCCAATGGTTATTTTCGGATCCGGATATCCGCCAGCATATCCTCGTTTCTGTTGCACAGAACGCCAATAATTGAGATCTGATTTTAAAGCATGATTATTTAGAAGTGCTGTTTCCAGATAATCATGTAATACCGGTGTATCAAAATTTATCGGTGCCGCTGTCTGTTCCAACTCCTCCGGATTTCTTTCAGTTTGCTCTAAAATGAACGTTTTCATATCTGCCGGATATTGTACTGTGCGCAGCAAGCAACCCGCTTCCATCAGAGTAACAACCCAGAGAAGTATTATCCTGAACAAATTTGAAAGTGATTTGCGGTCGCTATTTTGATCAGTTATGCGCTTTGAATTATTCGAGTCCTGAATAATTTCAATAACTTTAACCAGGTCCAAAGGTTTTAACAAATAGGCATGAATAGGGAAATCCGCCGCAGCAGCAGCATCTAAACGGTCAGAATGACCACTCATCATGACTATTTTACTATTTGAGGGAAGTTGCGTGTGCATTGACGACAGCAATGCCTCACCACTTAAACCCGGTAAAATGCAATCAACAAACAGATAATCAGGTTCGATGGTCACAACTTCATCCAATGCTTTCTCTCCGGTTGAGTAGGTATACACTTCAAAACCCTTCTGCGAGAGCAAAATATTGAGACTCCTCAATAATGCTGTATCATCATCAATAATCGCTATCTTCATCAATCTCTCCTTATCCAAGCCAACACTAAAAATTGGAGCAAGATACATGCCAATGTTTAGTGTTTATGTAAAGTATAGAAAGGGCTTGATTTTGATAATTATTCTTGTCGCTGGAGATCAGCTATCGATCAGTATCTGGTGGGTTAAACTCGCCAGTATCTGGTTAATCAGCGGTGTCGTAAATTTTTCAGAGTGATTTTTTCAGATGATAATCTTTAATTTTTTTGCGCAATGTCGTGGGAGAAATTTTCAGGACAGATGCCGATTGGGAGATATTCCAATCAGTATATTCTAGCACCGTAATGATATGTTGCCGTTCCACTTCAGCGAGAGAGCACATGGATGCGTGTTGAAATTTCTCTTTGGAAGCTTGAAAACGGCAAGATATCAACGATTCCTCGGTGAGAACAGGTCCCTGATTCAGCGCTGATGCTTGCAGGAGAGTGTTTTCCAGTTCACGAACGTTTCCCGGCCAATCGGATTTCATAAGCATATCGATAGCCGGTTTTGCAATTTTAGTAATAGGATTGGTTAAAATTTTATTGATTTTCTTATTAATAATGTAGTTTACCAGAAGTGGGATATCCTGCTTTCTTTCCCTCAATGGCGGCAATTTAATTACAGACACAGCAAGCCTGAAATATAGATCTTCTCTAAATTCACCAGATTGAACCAGACGGTCCAAATCTTTATTTGAAGCCGTAATAATCCAGGCTTTGAATGGGATCGTGTGAGTTCCTCCCACGCGTTCTATCTCTCTTTCTTGAAGCGCTCGGAGTAATTTTGCCTGCTGAGGCAGTGGTAAATTGGAAATTTCATCCAGAAAGATCACTCCATCGGTAGCTCGTTCAAGTTTGCCTATTTGCTGCGTGACAGCTCCCGTAAAAGCGCCCTTTTCATGCCCGAACATCTCACTTTCAAAAAGAGTGGGTACGATGGCGGAACAATTAACGGCAATGAAAGGCGCTTCGGGTTTTGTTGCGTGATGCAGAGCTCTGGCAATAAGCTCCTTGCCAGTACCACTTTCACCTTGGATTAGGACATTAACAGGATTTCTGGAAAGCAATCCTATCCGCTTGATGACATCGACAATTCGCTTGTCAGCTCCAACAATCTCAAAATCGGACGATGTCGTGGGATCCATAGATATCGATTGTCCTTGTACTTTGCCATAATCAAGGACGCGGTGAAGTTTTTCGAGCAATAGAAGCACATCAGCCGTATCAAAGGGCTTGCGAAGATAATCCAAAGCTCCGATTTTCATGGCTTCAATCGTTGCCTGCATATCCTGCTGTCCCGTCACCATGGCAACAGGAATTTGAGGAAAAGTCTTTTTAATTTCCTTCAGAATATCCAATCCATTGCTGTCTGGAAGTTTTAAATCAAGCAGAACCAGATCCGGCTGATATTGCTTCAATGTATCAAGACCTGTCTTGCCGGTTTGAGCGGACGATAAATTATGACCTTTAATTTTCAGATGAAGTTCAAGTGAACGACACAGCGCCTTGTCATCGTCAATAATGAAAATATTACTCACGATTACTTTCTCTCCCTAATATCCTGATTTCGACACATGCGCCACCGTGTTTCTGATTTCGAATAAAAACCGAACCGCCGTGCACGTCAATAATCTTTTTAACGTTGGCCAAACCTAATCCTGTGCCATTGTCTTTAAAGGAAAAAAATGGTTGAAATGCCCGAGCAAGTATTTCTTGTGGAAATCCCGGACCATTATCGGTAATGCTTATTTTAGTGTATTCCAGATCATCATATCCATTCTCAAGGACGATGTTAATATGCCCTGATTCCGGCGATGCTTCGAACGCGTTCTCCAGAATATTAATGAATGCACGTTGCAGCAATTCCGTATCGGCAAAAGTCATCATGTCATGTCGTTTGTCATTAATAAAAACCTCTATGTTTTTTTCTGAATGCGACATTTTAACCATATCAGCAATACGTTGAATAACGGGACGAATATCTAAACGTTCAAAAACCGGTTTTATAGGTTTTCCGTAATTCAGCAAGTCAGACAGCATTTTCTCAACTCTGCAAGTCTGCTCGAAAGCTATCGTTGCCAACTCCTTATAGATATCATCACCCCTCACTTTTTCAACCAGCGCATCAAGATTCATTTTAATGGTGGAGAGAGGATTTCGCATCTCATGCACAATACTTGAACTCAATTCGCCGATAGCTGCAAGAGAAGCTGTTTGAGTAAGCTTACTATGTGTGATCTCAATTTCATCCATCATTTTATTGAAACCCTTTGCTACTGCGGTCGCTTCAGTGCCACCCATTGGTTGGAGACGCACATCATGATTTCCTTCAGCAATGCTATCTGCAACTCTCGCAACCTCCCGTAAAGGTCTGGATATATGTTTTGCCAGCCGCACTGCAATAACAGTTACCAGAACAAATGTTACCAGTCCGGTTATGATCGCTCGTTTCCGCAATATACTCAGCCAGTTTAACGCTTCCTCTTCATCAATTTCGACGCCAAGTATCCAGTTAAGATTTTCCAGCTTTTTCCATGTACCGATAACTCGCCGTCCCTGATTATTGAAATAAAACTGCATTCCCATCTCGTTGTTCATGTGGGCAGTACCATTATTATTCCGTTGAGATGACGACATATCCGTGGAATAAAGATACTCCCCTTTTTCGGAACGCAAGTACAAAACTGTTGTATCTCCCGGATTTATTCCGGATTCTAAAATATTAACAATGATGTCTGAAACATCTATTCGGGAGACAACGTATCCTAATCGATCCATTTCTTTAAATTTTAGTAAATCTCCAGCCCAGACAATTATCGATCCTTCTGAAATTTTATAAGCGTCGGACAACGTGAATGCTTTATTTGTTTCAAGTTTTTTGGCAAAGTCTTCCGGGATCGGTATTGAGTCTGCGTCTTCATGGGATTTAGCCAGCAGGTGCCAATCGCTATCATAACTAGCGATGTAGGTATAAAACCGATGATTTTGTCGAAGATTTTCGAGCAAGTTGCAATCCTCATTCAAGGTTCCAATAGGCGTTGAAGAATCAATGTATCCACATTGCTGACGTGCACAGGGAACTGCACTTAAAAAACCGAAATCTGACGTGATTTCGGAAACCCACTGATTGATTTTTACGGCTTTGGATTCGAGAATAAGTGACAATTGATGCTCCTGCAATTCAATGATTGCCTCTCTGCTGCAATGGTATCCCTGATATGACATCACAAGAAGGGGTGCCAGAGCTACCAGTATCATACCAGTTAAAATACTGGAACTGAGTGTTCCGAAACCTGATTTTTTTATATGAGATCTTCTTTGAGAAATACTCTTCATGATGATGTTTAAATTCCTTCTACTCTCTGTATAATCACCGTGATTTAAATTGCACTCCAAAACTTTGCCAAGGCAAACCGATTATCAAACTAAAACACTAAGCGGAGTTTTATTTTTGGGACTTTTTGATGGAATCCAGCTTCTCGTTTGCGGATGCTATTAGTTTTTCTATGCTGAGTGGATTATCGGGATCCCAATATGTCCAACCCGCGGAGACTGAAATGTCAAAAGAAAACTCGGACTCCTGCCTTTGAATGTGCTCAAAACATGATGTTATGCGTTGACTGGCTTGATCCATCATCTGACCTGTCTCTGGCATAATGATTAAAAATTTTGCACTTCCATAGCGCACGATACTATCGGACTCGCGGACACATAAGCGAAGGATTCGAGCGGCCATTGCCAACACCTTGTCACCAGTATTTATTCCATACTGCTCATTGATTTTTTTAAATCGATCGATCTCAACGATCAAGATTCCCATCTGTCTGAAATGACGCTGCGATCGTTTTATCTCCCTGTTCAGCAAATCTGTAAGATAACAGCGATTGTATACCTGCGTCATCTGATCAAGGATTGCCTGACCAGATATATGCTCCTGAAGCTTGATAATTCTGATAGATGCTGAAGCTTGTTTCAGATAAAGTACAATGGTGCGTTTGTCGGTTTCTTCGATTCTTTTCGTGGCACTTACCAGGACCAGAAAAATGGCATTATCGCTTATTGGAAAACCAAGAACCCCTTTAATTTTGGGACCTATCGACAACAGCTCGGGATCTATACCTTCGAAACTGGAAAGATTTTTACCTTCTTTAAACACCTTCATCGCAAAAACAGTTAAGAACTGCATGACATCTTCATTGGAACCAGGAAATGAAACGGTGCTCGTTTTTATCAATAGCACTTGGTTTTCCAGGACCGCGATACTCGACATTTCAAAGCCGGCGACATCTTCTAAGGAATTTATGATGACGTCATAAACCTCGTCATAATTCCTGCAATTGCTTAAATGTTGAGAATGTAGAAGTAGATTGTTGATTTTTTCCATGAAAACGGCATCAGATTTTTCAAGCAACGTTTTTTCAGTAATATCTTTGACAATCGAAAAACAACCGGAATATTCATTTTCAGGAGTTTCCCTCAGATAAGATGACATTTTTGTATGAATTCGTCTGCCTCCTTTTCCAATCCATTGGAGTTCAAAGTGAGTTGTTTTCTCACTTCGGATTCGCTGGCATTCTGACGAAAATACCCGCCGGCTTTTCCAATCCAAAAAGCCTTCCACAGATCGGCCGTTCAGTTTTTCCTGGGGATATCCCAGCATCGTACAAAATTTCTGATTGATGTAAATGAAATGACCATTTTCGTCATGAATTTCAACGCCATCGCTTATTGCCTCTAAAATAAAATGATACCATTCGTTGTGTTTTCGCAACTCATTTTCCCAGAAACCATAAGCTGTGACATCAGTGCCTGTAATGAGTATTCCTTCAGGTCTGTCTTTATTCATAATTTGCAATTGCCCAGAGGAAAAGCGGATTGTGTGCTGTTGACCGTTTTTGTGAACAATCTCGACATCTAGTTCGGGTCTCGGTTCACCTCTTAAAGCCCGACTCAACTGCACACTCGCCTGCTTACGGTCTGATTTTGAAACAAACGAGAGTGCCGATTGCCCAATGATTTCTTCTTCTGAATAGCCTAGTGTCTTCTGTACATTTCTATTCACTTTTTTTATCAAGCCGTCCATCCCCAGTATTATGTTGAATGCCACAGTGTTCTCGAAAAAAAACAGAAAGGAGTCATCCATAAGAAAATCTGCTTCGATAGTGGAATAAGTTTTGTTTAATATCTTATTGTGCTCGGGATAACCTTGATTGTGATTATTTTGGGTAAGATCATCGGCTTTTCGCTTTGACTTTCGAACACTCATCACTCTAACCCCTTTGTTTGTTCTTCAAGAAATGGACTTCTCTCCGGATAATAATTCTCAATGAAAACATCATGGTTTGAATTGATTATAAGGGTTGATCAATAATTAACAAGACTATCTGAAAAAATCGTCCGACGGAAAAACCATATTTTGATTTTTTGCCTCCAAACCGTATACTCTAAAGTTGTTAACAATTGATCCTTAGTCTGTGGGATCTGAATCAACATGAATTCCAGCCACCTTTTCAACAGCATGGATTATTATAAATGGCATAAACAGAAAAGGAGTCGCTATGATCACAAAATCTTTTTTTATCAAGGGAATCGCTCACAGTTCATATCTTCTGGGCGGCTCACGCACATGTGCCATTATTGACCCGGAAAGATCTGTTTCGCGTTATATTGATGCCGCCAAACAGCTCAACATGAAGATTACTCATATTCTTCAAACCCATTTGCATGCCGATTTCATCTCCGGGCACATGGATCTGGCAGAAATTACGGGAGCCCGTATCATTGCTCCCAAAAGTGCAAATTGTACATTTGACCATATCGGCGTTGAGAACGGTGATATGCTTGAAATCGATGATCTGGAGATACGAATAGTTGAAACGCCGGGTCATACACCCGAACACGTGTCGTATATCGTTGTGGACAGAGCCAGAGGATCGGAACCCGCAGCGTTATTTTGCGGAGATACACTCTTTGTCGGCGATGTCGGACGACCGGATCTTTTTCCCGGATTGGCTCATCAATTGGCCGATCAGCTTTATTCCTCTCTTCATGATATTCTGCTGAAGCTTCCCGATTTCTGTGAAGTGTATCCTGCTCATGGCGCTGGATCGCTATGTGGCAGAGCGATGGGTGCAAAAAGAAGCAGCACCATAGGCTATGAGAAAAAATACAATCCTGCACTGTTGATAAATTCCAAATCAGAATTTATCCGATCATTGACCACAGACATGCCACCAGCACCGGATCACTTCAGCCGATGCAGCGCCATCAACGCTTCCGGACCTCAAACGATCCATTACAATCCCCCGATATGCGCGCTAAGTCCCGAACAATTCCGTGATTTGACACATTCACCCACAACGATAATTCTGGATATACGAAGCTATGAATCATTTGGTGGTCAATTCATACCAGACTCATATCATATCGATATCAATGGAAATTTTGCGACATTTGCCGGATGGGTACTTCCGCCGGATGCCGAAATAATAATCGTTGCATCATCTTTCGAACAAGCTTGGGAATCAAGATCCTGGTTAAACCGGGTCGGGCTGGACACGATTTCAGGATATCTGGACGGCGGGATTTTTGAATGGGCCAAGAAAGGATACCCTCTTGAACATGTGCGCCAGATTTCAGCGTTCGAATTGCATGAAGCCATCTCCAAAGTGGAGATGATCAGCATTATCGATGTGAGGTCACCGAGTGAATTCAGCAGCTACCATATCGATGGCGCTATCAATATTCCCGCACCCGACCTTCGCAAACGATATAATGAACTTCACCCAGACTGGACCAATGTGTTGATCTGCAGCACCGGTCATCGCTCAAGCCTCGGTTGTAGTATTCTGAAACAGAATGGTTTTAAAAATATCATTAATGTCGGGGGCGGTATGACGGCATATAGCGCCTCCGGATTCGCCCCCGAATGCCCTCTTTGCGTGACTCCTCATGGACCAAAATTTATGGGCATAACACCCAAAACACCTTAACATTATTGATGAAACGCTTGAATCGATCAGATTGTTCTACCCTGCATTTCCTCATTGAAATGCGATTTTCAGGAGGGCTTAGAAATGGATTGGCTGGCTGAACCGAGATGGTCACCATATATCGTAGGAATTGGTATTGGTTTGTTGAGCTGTATTGCGTTTCTTTTATCCAACCGGCCGATCGGCTGTTCGAGCGCTTTTTCCCGCTCCATTGGAATGATTGAAAGTCTGATACGGGGTAAAAAAATCAGGAAAAAACCCTATTATCAGAAATTTCCTCCTGTGATCGACTGGGAATGGATGCTGGTCATAGGTATCGTGATTGGCGCGTTTATATCGGCCAAGCTATCAGGTACATTTGCATTTCAGATGATTCCAGAAGCATTGAACCGTCAATCTGATTCCGTATCCATATGGCGAGAACATTTTGGCAACACGCCATTTTTGCGATGGATTACGGCATTTACCGGTGGGATCTTGATGGGAATAGGCTCCCGCTGGGCCGGTGGATGCACCAGCGGTCATGGAATCAGTGGAACACTTCAATTATCGGTGAGTAGCTGGTTGGCTGTTATATGTTTTTTCACGGGCGGTGCAATAACTGCATATTTGATTTTTCTTGGATAAGGAGGTGCGATCTGATGCTCGAAAAAATTCATTCCCAAAAATCGCTTCAGTTGCTTCTGGGTCTTCTTATAGGAATTGGATTTGGATTCCTGCTGCAAAAAGGGGGAGTAACTCGCTATGACGTCATCATCGGACAACTCCTTTTCAAAGACTGGACAGTCGTGAGGGTCATGTTGACAGCAGTTTTAACAGGCACCTTGGGATTTCACCTTTTAAAAACTGCCAATTTAGCCACATTCCATTTGAAACCAGGATCCATAGGAATGAGCATTATCGGCGGTTTGATTTTTGGAGTTGGTTTCGCTGTGCTTGGCTACTGTCCCGGCACGGTTGCCGGAGCGGTGGGTCAGGGCTCTCTTGATGCCTTGTTTGGCGGCATTACAGGTATACTTATTGGAGCCGGTCTTCTGGCAGCCTGGTACCCAAAACTGAGTCGAAGCATTCTGGAAAAAGGATACTTTGGTGAGATGACATTTCCTCAACTTTTGCATATCAATACCTGGGTATGCGTCGCTGCAGCAGGGCTGCTGATCTTAGGCTTGCTTTGGTTTCTTCGAGACCTGCCGCCAATATCATCACATGTCTAACATTTACCGTTTAATTCCAGCTTTCAGGTGGCTGAGCACATATCGCAAAAATGATCTAATGGGCGATATAACGGCCGGCCTGACCGTTGCCGTTATACTTGTTCCCCAGGGCATGGCGTACGCAATGCTGGCAGGATTGCCACCCGTCATTGGCTTGTATGCCTCCACTATTCCACTGATCGTATACGCGCTTCTTGGATCTTCACGACATCTGGCCGTCGGACCCGTTGCCATGATATCACTCCTTGTCACTGTCGCCTGTTCCAAACTCACCTCTCCAGGAACTCATGAATATCTGTCCCTTGTCCTTTTGTTGGCCTTTATGGTCGGTTCACTCCAATTTCTCCTGGGTATTTTCAAAATGGGTTTCCTTGTCAATTATCTGTCCCATGCGGTCATCAGCGGTTTCACATCCGCTGCTGCAATTATCATTGCATTAAGCCAGTTAAAACATCTATTGGGAATACAGTTGACATCGAGTCATATCATCGCCAAAATTATCAGGGAAATCCCAGTGAATCTGAGCGAAACACATCTATTGACTGTATTCATTGGAATTGTAAGTATCATTCTACTGTTTGCCGGCAAACGCTGGTTCCCGAAGTTGCCAACAGCATTTGTTATCGTTATTCTCTCGACCGCTGCCGTTTATTATTGGAATCTCGAAAAATACGGTCTTGAAATTATCAGAAATGTGCCGTCTGGCATACCCGATTTTGATCTGCCGAGCCTCACATGGAAATCGATTCAGACACTTCTACCGGTAGCGGTAACGATCGTTTTTGTTGGATACATGGAATCCATTGCCATTGCCAAGTCCATTGCTTCAAAAGAGAAATATAACGTAGATCCCAACCAGGAGCTGCTGTCACTGGGAGCGGCTAATATTGCCGCATCATTTTTTTCCGGATATCCGGTTACGGGTGGATTCTCCCGGACCGCGATCAATCATCAGGCAGGAGCTCGCACGGGCCTGGCATCGATAATAACGGCATGCCTGATCATGCTTACCCTCTTATTTTTTACACATTTATTTTACTATCTTCCAAAATCAGTTCTGGCAGCCATTGTCATCGTCGCAGTAATGAGCCTTATTGATATCAAGGAACCCATCCGGCTATTTAAGATAAAAAAAGCTGATGGCTGGACATTGATACTGACATTCGTGATTACCCTTAGCACAGGCATAGAAACCGGTATTCTGGCAGGAATAATTTTTTCTCTTATAATTTTTATTTGGCGGAGTGCACATCCGCACATCGCCGAATTGGGGTATCTTCCGGAGAAAAATGCATTTCTTAATCTTCAGCGATTCCCGCAGGCAAAATCAATTCCCAACGTCCTCATTTTAAGAATTGATGCATCACTCTATTTTGCAAACGCCGGATTTGTTGAAAACTATCTAAGAGCAAAAATAGCACATAAGAAAACCTTGAATTGGATAATCATCGATCTGATCGGCGTCAATGACATTGATGCTGTTGCCGTGAGGGTGCTGGAAGATCTTATGGAATCTTATGAACCAGCTGGCATTTCTTTTGCGTTTTCTGAGATTAAAGGACCTGTGCGCGATATTTTAGCCCGTGCAGACTGGGAGAATAAATTTCATCACCATCTGCGTTACAAGGCTCTGCCTGAGCTGCTGGATGAACTCGGTCTGTCTTATCGCTGATATCGTATCCTGAGTTATAAAGTTTTAAACTTGAGCAACAAATCCATACGTCTGTTTAATAATATGTCCAGTTTTCGATTTGCACATCACCAACCAGGTTCCATGTGCCAGAAGAAAACATAGCCGCAATAAATGCATAAGGACCCCCCGAACCTGCGTTTTGAGGCCAGGTAAACTGAAGAATCTGATCTGTCACAATTGTTCTAGCCGGAATGGTGTATGTTGTAAAATCGAGATGTGTATTCAAATTACACCACGACGGCCAGCACCAGTAACTGTCAGTTATCTGCAACAGCACGTAGACATCTCCATCATAAGGATATGGATCGGGATTGTATAAAAACATATGCAGATGAAAGGTATCACCCGCCTCCAGTTCATTGTCATCCAAAACAAGGCGTATGCCTTTATCCGGAATTGTCTGCGTCGGGCTGGGAGTAGGTGTCGCAGGCGGCGGCGTCACTGATGGTTTGGGTTGCGCGGTATGTGTCGGTGGTGGAGGTGGTGTAAATGTAGGCGTCGGAGAAAATGTGTATGTGGGTATGGGTGTATTGGTCGGGATAGCTGTATTCGTCGGGATAGTTGTATGCGTAGCAAAGGGTGTATTCGTCGGCTGTGGAGGAGTCGGCGTGGGCACGGGCGCAGATGACTCGGCCCAAATGGCGACATCATCGATGTTCCAGCCACAATATGTCACCGAATAATCAGTGGTTCCCATGACCCATCTCAGATATACCGTCGACTGACCATCTGCAATACTGGAAATATCATAGCTTAATGCCTGCCAGTCCGGATCGGTGAAGGATCCACCCGTGTGATTCCAGACGGTCTGCCATGTGGTACCATTCGTTGAAACCCGGAAGGATGCATGATCATAGCTGGCACTTTCCACACCCAGCCAACGCATAAAGCGAACCTCAACATTCGTCAGGTTCGAGCAGTTTATCGGGCTGGATGTAAGATTCGTTTCCGGCATACTGTTCGAATAATCGCCCGCCAGGTTATAACCATAAACGTTCGTACCGGTGTACCCCGAAGACGGATCCCCATCATTACCCTGAGGTTGTCCGAATTCCCAGTCTCCTTCGCACACCCAGCCCGGATCAGAATCCATGGGCCAATAATACCGCTGTGCAAATGTTGATTGCGTCACCTCCATTAGAAACGTATCCGAGATACTGTAAGAATCTGCTGAGATGTTCAAAGTGAAGGTCACCATCGTGTGGTCAGGTATCGATCCATTTGCTGTGAGGGTATAGTGAGGTGATAGACATGCACCGCTTCCGCCTCCTGGAAGATCAGGAAATTCCGCATAATCATCATCGATGGTAATATATTGCGGATGATCACTACTCAATACTGCCGAGATATTTTGAGCGATACCCGAACCGGAGTTATCCAGACTGATCAGGAGCTGAACCGTTTCTCCGGGATCTATAATACCATCAGCGTCGCCATCACTGTCCATGACAATTGTTTCGCTACAGGCGAGGACAGGAGCACTGATGACATCGGCAAACGATGTCGATCCGGAAGTTTCATTGGAAAACCATGCCAGAGTGAATGGAATCGTATCGCCGTCTTCAACGGCGTTGTTTACGTCAAAGGTAAAATCCGAAAGGGATGTGCCAGTGCCACTCTGGGGTATGTCCGGAAAACTGGCGGAATCGTTGATGATCGTAACGTTTGAATTCGTGGTTGACAGCTCCGCATAAATACCCGTAGCATCAAGTCCCATGTTCTCGAGAGTTACAGACATGACGATAGTTTCACCCGCGTTGATTTCACCATTATTGTTTCCCGCAGAGTCATCAATCGCATGGGTTTCGTATGTCAAAACAGGAACATTGCAGGGAGTGGTATATGAAACGACAACATCGTCAATATTCCAGCCGCAGTAAGTCACCATCCCATCTGACGGACCCATGCCCCAGCGCAGTTTGACATCAGACTGACCGGCTGCCCACTGGCTGATATCATGTTCTGAGTAACTCCAGCTGTCAGGATCCACAGATGCACCCGAATGTTCCCAAACAACGTGCCAATCTGTACCTCCATTGTTCGATACCTCGACGGATGCATGATCATAACTTGAGCTTTCCACACCCAACCATTTCCAGTAACCCAGGAAAACTTCTGATGACATGGAGCAATCGAATGCTGGTGTTGTCACATAATATGCAGGAATGTTGTTCGCATAATCTCCGTTCAAATTGTACCCCATGACGTTATTTCCGGTGTATCCGGAAGAGGGATCGCCCTGAGAACCGGTGGGCTGCCCCCACTCCCATTGACCTTCACATGTCCAACCGGGATTTGCATCCATATTTGCCTCTAAAAAGAGAATTTCCTGATAGGTTGTGAACTGATAGTAGGAACCACCGTTGTCATCGATAGCGACATTTTGAGCGATATCGGTACCGGAGACCAAGAAATAGTAGTCAGTGCATGGATCAAGTTCCTCAAGAACAACTTCGTGAGCGGTGGTCAACAGCGGTGAATATTCCGTCTGGTCGGGTGGAATGGATTCACCCCATATCAGTTTTGTATCCGCCGGTTCATCGGTCATCCATGTTACCGTAACACTCTCCGTCGTAATACCGGAAATAATAAGACCCGAAATCTGTGGTGGCTGACAATCTACGGATGCTGTATCCGTTACGTCAACAGGACCACCATCACAATATTCATCATGATAAAATGCTGTAATGATGTCGTTGTGAGAAACAAGAAGATCCCCTGATCCACCGGTTGCATATGTTTGGAAAACGCCTTCAAAAATCGCCAGATCCGGTTCGATTTCAGTGCAAAAAACCGAAATACCCGAAGGATCGCTGGTACTCGACACCGTAATACTTACTTCGTCCAAATTCCCAGGATCCAGATTTAGATCCGCATCGATGACCTTCACGGTAGCACTCGTGTCACAGTTATACTGATTTGACGTCAATTGCAAAATGCCACATGATGGCGCTTCTGAAAGTACGGTGGTTTCCAGCGGATTCAGGTTATATCCGGTCACCACCAGAGTAACGTCAACCCCGCCGACAATCGCTTGATTCAGAGGAATCGTGACGTATCCACCGGATGAAAGTGCAGATCCGAGCAAGGTGTTTTCCTGAAGAATTGACACTCGAGCATTATCATTAGAGATAGGTATTGTCACCTGCATCGTGCCTGCCGGAATAGTGCTCGGCAGTTCAATATCAGGATCGGAAGGAACATCCGTGCGAATCATCATTTCAGGATCGCCAAACCAATGAAACAGCCGGAATGTATAAAGGGTATCTGCATTATCCCCTTCATACATATACATATAATACTTGCCGAAGTTCAGGGCTTCGCAAACGCTATAGGCATGATTATATAAATTTCCGGAATGCGTTGAATCATAGTCCGGGAAAAATCCCGTATAGGTACCATGACAGAGTAAATCGTTAAAACCGGAGTAACTTACCCGGGTAGCTGCTACAACTCCAACGGCACCTCCACCACTTTTTTTCTGCAGCGCTTCCGCAAAACAGTCCGAACTGTAATCAAAAGCACCCGTAAGACAATTGATTGAAAACACTACCGGTGTTCTGTTCCCGTTTTCCAGTTGATTCACATTTGACACATAGAACGGTGGATCAGACCACCCAAGTTCCTCACCGTGATCTCGATGTTGTACCAAGCCAATACCGGTGTTGAATGCTTGCGTAATATTCAGCGATGCCTGTGAAGAAGAGGTGATCATATCGACCCAGACTTGTGGAACCGGATCAGGATAGTCCGGACGGTGAGGATAACTGTCCGATCTGAAATGATACTGGGAACATCCGCTGGCACTGGTGCACATAGCGGTGAAAATATTCATACCTAACGTGCTTTCCAAGTATTGCATAACGTGAGTGCCGGTTTCAAAAAACCATCTATCCGCTTCGCAATATGGAGAGTAATCATCCTGAAAATATGCAGCAATAAGTGCAGAGTGATACCAACTGGCTACTTCCGGTGTCCGGTCATAGGTGATAATTTTATTGACAACGGTATTGCAAGCACCTTCGTTGTTAACGCTCAAACGCCCCATGAAAATATCAGGAAAATAATCCGAACCATCCAGCAGGGAATAGGGTAAATCTGATGGAAAGGCATAACCATATGCATCGGGTGATACGGTACAGGAAATGACCTGATTATAATCACCAACCAGTAAAACGTAAGTAGGCACCGGATTCCAACTGTTATAGACATTCATTAGATAGTCGAGAATGATTTGTGATGTTGAACCGCCAATATCCGATAACGTCACTAGAGTGGTTTCATAACCCTTGAGTGTTTTCCATTCTACAAGCGGTGCCAGCTCATCAACATAATCATCGTGGGCAATGATAAGGTAATCTGCGCCATTTTTGGAGCTGTCCTTATCCCTGGCATCAACCGGTGAATAGTTAACAAGCAGTGAATGAGCCTGCTGTTCAAATGCTGCACTATACAATCTTGCTTTTCTTTCATTCTGCCCCGCATCCGCTTTCCCCTGAAATTCGATGTCGAATGTCATTGATTGAGCTGCTTTCAGCTTTTTTTCAATGGGGTTGTACCGGACAGGGGAAATTTCCAGGAATATTACGCGCCGTCCTCTGATAAATCCGTCACGTGTAATTTCAACTTGTTTCTCTGGAAGAAAAGCATTCGTTGAATATACATTTTCATTAATCGTAAAATCTGGATTTTCTGATGCGTTAGATTCAATCTGGGGCAGTTGTCGAGGTATTACCCTGTACGATCCCTCAACATCAACTTCTTCAGCAACTACTGCAGTCACAGAAAGTGAAACGCCGGAAGGCACTTCGGCAAAGAAACCTTTGAATGGAAGATACGGCGATCCTGTTTCGCCTTTCAAACCACCTCCATTGATCCCCAGTTGATCATAAAACATTCCCCCGTGCTCAGTTCGTGAAACACTGAACCCGGGCAGTTTCAGCGTGATCGACAGGTGATCCGGAAATTCGTGCACCTCCAGCTCAAGGCTATTCTCCTGAGTAGACTGCTGAAACAACGGAATGTAGCGTTGATTATTCGCATATACAAACGAACTCATTAAAATTCCAGCAAAGACAAGACCTTTAAATAATTTCATGTGAATTCCTCCGCAAAGAAAAATCTTTATATACTAATCAGCAATATCCATACCAAGCCATCAAACAATTTATTTAAAGTTGATTAATGTAAAAAAATGTCAAGAAAACTGATCTTAATTACATGACTGCCCGGACTGATTATATTGATTCCGAAGGAGGAAGAAATCGGTTGATGTGACCGTCGAATCCTCATTGAAATCAGCTCTGGGATCAAAAAGATCGTCGCCTTCGACAGTATTGTAACTGTTACGTAAAATGAAAAAATCACTTGAAGTGACAAAGTTATCATCGCTGGCATCACCTTCCCTAAGCTCGCCAAACTCAACGGTGTCAGTTGTTCCGCCATGAGGAATCAGAATGTTGTCGGAACGGTTTGCCAGCGTATGCGAACCCTTGACAAGAATATCAAAAATCCCGGCCTCGGCTTCAACGCTGAAGTACCCGCTGTTATCTGTCTGACTGCTGTATTCAGCCACTTCGCTGCCTCCCGAACAGAGAACAACGCTGATATCGATGATCCAAGTGTCACTGGGCGGCGTTACGCCCGGTCTTTGAAGGATGACATGTCCGGAAAGCGTTCCTGTGCTTGGTGTTGATGACGGAAGCGGTGTCGGTGTTTCTGACGGCAATTCTGTCGGTATTTCCGTCGGTGTATCGGTCGGTGTTTCTGTAGGGGGAATCGGTGTATTTGTCGGTGTCCAGGTGGGTGGAGGTTCCGTCGGAACTACTGTCGGTGTCCAGGTGGGTGGAACCGGCGTCGGAGTGACTCCACCACAATTAAACGTGAAAAGACCGTTAACGCGAGTGAACGTCGAAAGATCATCCGCCGTATGAGCGATTTCCAATACGGATGAATCGCCATTGGAGCACCCGCTGCACGTCACTTGAAATTCCAATAACGCAATCGATCCGGTGCTGCCTGTTGGAATTGTCGGTCCAACAGTGAATGCCATAACACGCACATTCCCCGGCGTGTTCTCATTGCACGCGAAATACAGCCACCCGGGATTCAGATCACCCGCCGAACATTCCACATAAGTCAGCATCGATGTATCATAAACGATGTTCATGGTGATCGCATCGATCGCTATCGTGTCATTGGTAATCCAAACCTCCACAGTAATGACATCATCCGTACATCCTTCGATATCCTCTATCCATATCGTATCCGCTATACTAGCAGAGGTAACCAATACCGAAACAACCAGAAATCCAAAAGACAACCATTTATTCAAATACAGCGAACATTTCATTCTTGAAATCCCCTCTTATTTTTTAAAGCCCCGAGTTTACCCTTTCGAATTATAGTGGATTATTCTCAAAAAAGTCGAGAGGATTTAATGACGATAATTCTGAATTTAAGAATCATCTCTATAAATTTGACGTTACCGCTACTAGTCTTGGAAACGCTGTATTTTATCTTTTCATGGATCGACGCAGGTTCCTGTCCCCAAACCTTTTAAGAAGATGCCCTGCGCATCTGCCGCGGTTACTTCGCCATCCCCGTTACAGTCCGCTGCGCATTCCTCGTCAAAAGTCGGAACATACGTTCCCAAACCTATCCAGAACGCCAGTTGAGCATCGCCGGCGGTGAAAATGTCGTCACCATTAACGTCTCCATTATTAATGCATACCGGTGTGGCTGTCGGAGTGGGTATTTCACAATTGTTGCTATCCCCTATAGTAATGTAACCGGGAGCCCGAAGCATGAAATCAGTGTCGCAGTAATTCGTATCGGTTCCATTGGGACAACGAGCCAATGTTTCATCGCGATCGGGCAGTGAAGCTCTGTATTCACCAAGGGGATCTTCCGGCAAATCCCCTGGGATCGGGGTGGGATCGACATTTGGATTGGAATAAATCACGGTATCGATTACGGAATAACTCGAAGTTACGATTCGAACAGCTTCGGCATGGGATGATGCATTCTGAAAGAAAAGCAGGTCCGGGGCGGTGAGTTGATAAATTACAGTAGATGGCGGGACACCGCCAGTATCAACATTGTATCCGGCAATCAGCAGATATCCGAAAGCGGGAATAACTGTTGATCCTGGAATGGTGAGTCTATTCTGAAAACTGTGATCGACGTCGTTGGTCGATTGAACGATCACCTGTCCAAGATCGATCGCCGTTCCCGTGGTATTGTACAACTCAAGCCATTCATACCCGTCATCGATGCCGGAAGGATTGACAAGAATTTCATTGATGACAACACCATAAACCGGTAATGGTGTAGGGGTGACTGTGGGTGATTCGACAGGTGTGGAAGTATACTCCGGTGTCGGACTTGGCGTTTCGGTAGGGATCTGTGTTGAAGGCTCATAACATGAATTGTTCGAACCTCCGGAACTCGGATAGGTTTCACAAAAATCCACAGAATTGTCGTTGGTATCCGTATGATCCGGATATCGGGATAGTGATAATGTGTCGTCCGATGGTTCCGGTGCGGAAGCGGTTTCACCGCAAAACGGATCACAGTCTGTCCCCCACTGCACGGCATCGATACGGCTTCCCATGTACTGCAACTCAACGCCATCGCACGGTCCGTTCTGAAGACTGTTCATGAAATCCGCATCCACCAAATCAACATTTGATGTCCCTGAGTAACCAACCACAAAATAACCATCCAAAGGAATCGTATGTCCATCCAGTGTTAACGTGGAATCCAGCGTACATGTCTGATTGAATTCCTGTAATCTGCATCCCGTCAGACTTGTGCCGGGATTGCCATAGAGTTCCACAAAACCAATCGAATCAGTACTGGGATCGTTATACCAAACTTCATTAATCAGAACTTCAGGAGCTTCACCAGGGGTATATGTCGGCAACGGTGTTGAAGAAGGTAATGGTGTGATGGTGGGTATTCCAGTTTCCGCCGGAGTTGGGGTTGCATCATCTGACAACATCACCACTTCGTCGACATAGATCGTTGCAGAGACAAATCCGGAACCGACATCATAAAACCGGATCTGATAATCGAAGGTCACGGCAGTCGCAGGTGCTGTCTGATCAAGCGCTGTCAATTCCTGCCACTCAGCGCTATCAGTGGAATTCCCCGTAAACACGGCACCTACAGGGGTACCACCGCTGTTGCGCCAGTTTCCGTATAGCCGTGCATACCCTCGTGTATCATTATCAAGAACCCATAACCTGAAATCGTAAACCGAACCCTCCGTAACAGGAATGGCGAGTTGTTCAAAATTCACCGTACTTGTTGTGGTCCATGTCACTTTCGCGGAATAATCTCCGGAGTGGAAAATAGCAGCTTCCTGAATCGCGGTGATTGATGACGAAGACAGCGTCCAGTTGTCCGGCGGACCGCCGAATCCATTTACCGTCCACTCCTCAAATCCCGGATTTGACAAAATGTTATCAGCATCAGCAATGCCGAACCCTATCACTGTCAACAGAACAAACAATGCAATTCCCCGTTTCACCTGATTTTCCTTTCTTTTTACGTTATCCCCTCACAGAACAATCTCAGTTCTTATAGATGGATACACATAATTTTTCAAGTACTTCACTTTTCAAACAAACCAAAAAAAACCGGCGGTGAGTTCACCGCCGGTTTTGACACATCTTTATTTTAGAGTATTACCGCTTCTTTCTGACCA
>JAFGJC010000087.1 GCA_016929305.1 candidate division CSSED10-310 bacterium
AACGACGTATCCAGGATATATTAACAATACAGTTGGCTGCGATGGAGGCTTCCATTGATGGAATGGCGATCGTTGATCAAGAAGGGAAATTCATTTATTTAAACAATTCCTTTGCACATCTGTTTGGATATGACAATCCCGAAGAACTCATGGGATCTGTTTGGTTGAAACTTTACAACATGGAGGAACAACAAAGGTTTGAATCACATATCATTCCGTATTTTAAACGCAAGAAAAATTGGCGTGGTCGAACCATGGGGCGCCGAAAAGATGGTGTGTCGATTCATCATGAAGTGTCATTGACATCGATTACAGATAACCAGTTTATCTGTGTTGTTAGAGATATTACGTCACAAAAACTTGCTGAAGAGGCGTTAATTGAAAGTGAGGAAAAGTTTCGAGCAATTAGTACATCAGCGCAAGACGCGATTGTTATGATTGATGACAATGGGAAGATAATCTATTGGAATAAATCGGCAGAAAAAATGTTCGGTTATAATTCACTGGACGTCATGGGCAAGGATGCTCATCTGTTGCTCACACCAAACAATTTTCACGATACTTATCGAAAAGGTTTTTCAGCCTTTCGCAAAAGTGGAAAAGGTTTTGTCGTCGGAAAAACAAAGGAGTTTGAAGCTATCAAAAAGGATGGAACTTTATTTCCCATAGAACTGTCGGTATCAGCCGTTAGATTACGGCAAAAGTGGAGTGCTATTGCCATTTTACGGGATATTTCAGTGCGGAAAAAAATGGAAGAAGAACTCAGAAAAACAAGCAAATTGGAGTCACTGGGAATCCTGGCCGGCGGGATTGCTCATGATTTCAATAACATTCTGACGGGAATAATGGGCAATGTGTACATCGCTAAAAAATTGTCGGAGTCGGGGAGTAAGATTTATAATCTTCTGTCTGATGCCGAGCTTGCAATGGTCCGTGCGAAAGATCTGACGTATCAATTACTTACATTTGCCAAGGGCGGAGTGCCGCTGAAGATTACTGTATCGGTTTCAGAACTTATTAAAAATTCTGTTAACTTTGCCGTGAGAGGTTCCAATCTGATTCCAGAATATCGATTTGATGATTCTTTATGGCCAGTTGATATCGATTCATCGCAGATAAATCAGGTTATCAATAACCTGATCATAAATGCTCAACAAGCTTCCCCAGCCGGCGGCAAAGTTTATGTTTCAGGATTTAATGTCAACTTGACAGATCAGATGGGATTACCTCTTAAATCAGGGAAATATATTAAAATTGTTTTCCGTGATGAAGGTCTTGGAATACCAGAAGATGCCATAAGCAAAATATTCGATCCATTTTATACTACAAAACAGGATGGTAGCGGATTAGGATTAACAATTGTTTATTCGATAATAAGAAAACATAATGGTTATATCGATGTTTCATCCAAACTCGGACATGGTACTGAATTTGTTATTTTCCTTCCTGCTTCAGAGCAGAAACCGCAGGAGGTACAATCCGAAATAGAACCGGAGGAAGAATACCACGGTTGTGGCCGGGTGCTGGTGATGGAAGATGAATCTGCTGTCCGGGATGTGATTTTTGAATATCTTAATCTGTTGGGATACGAGGTTGATTTTGCCATAAGTGGAAATGAAGCAATCGAGAAATATAGCCATTCCATGAATACATCGGTTGCGTTCGACGCTGTGATTATGGATCTGACCATCAAAGGTGGCATGGGTGGAAAAGATACCATGCGCAAATTGCTAGCGATTGATCCCAATGTCAAAGCGATCGTGTCGAGCGGATACTCCCAGGACAGCATTCTGGCGAACTACAGCGCATTTGGATTTTCAGGTATGATCTGTAAACCATTTAATATCGAGGACCTCGGCAAAGTCTTAAAACGGATATTACGGTCTTGATGTTTACTTGATTAATTTCAAAATCTTTCGGAATTCGGGTTTTTCAGCATTTTCAAGAAGTTCAAAAAGCAACATTTCAACTGTTGTCATATTAATTCCTGTATGCTCCATTTTTTGTAGCCCCGCCTGGATGTTGAAAAGCGATCTGGATGATACCGCATCCCTGACCACCTCCACGTAATAATCTCGATCCCTCAAATCCATCGCTGTTTGATAGACGCAAACATGTGTTTCAATACCGCATAAAATGACATTCTTTGGGCAATATCTGTGCATTTTTTCATTAAACTGTTCGGATCGTGCAGCGCTGAAGCAGGTTTTTGAAATGGGAACTTCATGTTGAAAAAGTCTGGCAATTGATGGGGTAGTCGATCCAATCCCCTCTGGATACTGCTCCAACCATATGATCGGTATGCCCAAGATGAGACAACCTTTAATTAATTTTTCACATTGGATTATCAAACGGTCTTTTTCATACATTGTTTCAAGAAGTCTATCCTGAATATCTATTACAACCAGCACGGTTTGATGTCGTTTTAACATTTTTCATCTCCTTATATAAATGATTATTCAACGTTATATGTTTTGTTGAAGGTCACAGGTTGATTGAAAACTGACTCAATTATCTTTCCTGCAATCAATCCGTGTCCAGCACTATTCGGATGGCAGTCATCGATAAAAAGCGTCGTACGGCTAAATTTTTGGAATAGTGGAATGATATCGATAAGATGAGCGTTCGTCGATTGCGTAATCTCGAAAACGACGTTATTGTAACTGTCAATGACCTGCCGTTCTGTATCAAGTTTTTGTGCCAGCGCAATGTGTTTCATATACTCAGCTTTGTTGTCTGAATTTTTTAAACAAAGTGCTTTAAAGTAATGTAATATGGGTAACTGTGGATATTTTTCAAGAAGCCGATCAAGATCGTGCTCTGAACCCGGGAAACGCACTGCATCCATCAACCAGAATCCATCCAATTCATATTGGCTTTGCAAATACTGATACGTTTTCCCATCAGATCGCTTTTCTTCAATTAATCGAGCATTTAATACCAAAGGAATCTCTGGTCGAATTGGTGTTGTTATGAAATAAATTTCAGCATTCAATTGATCTGTGTAGTTTGCTAAATCAAGTAAATTGGATCGATACTCGTTTAAAGAAACCCTTCTGACAATATTCTGCTTAAGTTGTATCGGATCTTCTGATTGACGCTGTAGAAATTTCCACAGATGTGATCCGCAGTGATAAATTGCAAAATGATTCAGAAATGATTCCATTCTTCGAAAGAATGGACCTTGAGCAGCTGAATCGGCATCGCTGACATGAAAGAATAGCGAATCGTTGAATCCAAACCAGCAAAGAATAACATCAGGTTGTAAATCTTTGAGTTTTAAAAGCGCAAGTCTTTTGCCTTGAAAAGATGAATATCCAATAACCGAAAGATTGATCACTTGTATGTTTCTGTCTGGAAACATACTACTGCAGTAGGTACGTAGTTGCCCACAAAAGGTCAGAGTTTCTTCCGTAACGCCAAAACCGAAAGTTCGGGAATCTCCAAGGCAGACTATCCTGAACTGATCAGGTTTTTTGGGTATGGTAAAGTCCGGACCTCGAAATCCTTGATCATTCAACATTTCATTTTCAAATAAAAGACTGTTTGGTTTG
>JAFGJC010000088.1 GCA_016929305.1 candidate division CSSED10-310 bacterium
AGATCGGGCACCAAATCCCTGATAATGCCGAAATTGGGTAATGGTCCCAGAGTAATAGCTGTATCTGAAATATCAAGAATTTGTGTGTTGCATGCAAGCATCGCTCGGCCATTTATCAGCATTCCGCATGAACCACATACTCCCATTCTGCATGAATATCGCCATGCCAGAGAAAAATCATGCTCCGATTTAATCTGATTAAGACCGTCAAGAATTGTCATACCCGGTTCAACATGAACTGTAAACTTCTGGATATAAGGCTTTTCGTCTTTTTCCGGATTGAAACGGCGAATATGAAACATTACATCACATGGATTTTGAGTTTTACCATTCATGATCCCACTATGCCCCCATTGCAACTGATCGGAAAGTGATTGCTGCTAGAGTGCCAATCGTAAACAAACCAAGCCAAATGATGACAAAAAGAGCAGTGATCAGCTTTTGTTTTTCACGTTTGACACCGAGTTCAAAAATAATGGTTCGTAATCCATACAGTCCATGAAACAATGCGGTGCCTAGAAAAACGATATAAAACACCATCCATGATATTTGTTGTCCGCGATGGATCACATTTGCCCATTCGACACCGGGTTTGCCTTTTTCAATGTTGAACCACGTCAATATCAAATCCAGGTGGGTTGTTATCATATGAATACCTAGAAGAACAACCAGGAGTAGACCTGCAATCAGGTGTAAATTCCATGTGGATGACTTATGCATAATATTAACCTCCTCCTGATTAAAGCATGAAATAGCGCATACCGCCGATGACAGCGATAATGGCTGCGAGGATCAGAACAATAATACTTGCAGGTCTCTGCACGTTTATGGATGAGCGGTAGGGATACACCGGTTCTTCCGCTTTTCCGACAATAAAACCAAACTCGATTAAAATCAGGCGAATGCCATTAAGTGCATGAAATGCAAATGCTGCAAACACCAGGTATTCACCGACCTGGAAGGTCCAGTGATGAAGAATTCCCAATACAAGTGCGGACCATGCATCAGAACCGAAAACCCGGGAACTGGTCACGAAAATATGCAGGAGGAAATACAACAGAATACCCAGACCAGTAATCCGGTGCAGGGTATACAAATATCGCTCAAGACCCCATCTGCCTTTGACAGCCCAACCGCCGATCCCAAGCGAATTTGGATATTTATTGATGTTTCCCATATCCAATCCCTTCCTTATCTAAAAGACATGACAACACATATATATTCATTGATTAATATTTCCGTTCGACCGGTTTCCATTTTGTGATAGTTACCGGTTTATAATCTATCACCAGATTATCGTCATGAAGAGTAATCATGGTGTGTTTCAACCAGTTAACATCATCTCTTTTGGGAAAATCTCTTCTGCTGTGAGCTCCCCGCGATTCTGCCCTATTTAACGCTCCAGTAAGTAGAATTTCAGCCAAGAGGATTAAATTTCCTGTTTCCAAGGTATGCAGCAGATTGGTGTTGTATACTCGACTTTTATCTTGAACCCCAACGTTTTTAAAGCGTTCCTTTAACTCTTTAACTTTCTGTAATCCTTCTTCCATATTTTTACCATTACGGAATACACCAGCATAACAATCCAGCAGTGAACGCAATTCTTGTCGAAGTTTAAACGGATTTTCCTTACCGGTTCGCTTAAGGATATTGTCGTAGATATACGCTTCGGATTCTTTCAATTTATCTTGAGGTAAATCCGATAACACATTATTTGTTTTCAGATATTTGACGATTTCTTCGCCGGCGATACCTCCAAAGACAAGACATTCAGCGGTCGAATTAGTGCCCAGGCGATTTGCGCCATGCATGGAAACACAGGCGACTTCCCCGGCCGCCCAGATATTCTCCAAGCGGGTTCTTGCAGTGATGTCCGTCTCGATTCCACCCATTGAGTAATGCGCAACCGGGCGAACCGGAATGGAGGTTGTGATGGGGTCGAGACCCAAGAATTTCATGGTCACCTCACGGATAAGAGGTAACCGGTGGTTTATTTTATCAGCACCCAGGTGTCTCAGATCCAGATGAACATATCCCATTTTATCGGGACCTTCGAGGCCTCGGCCTTCGATGATCTCAGTTGTTTCAGCACGTGAGATGATATCCCTGGGAGCGAGTTCCATCCTTTCCTTGGCATATTTTTCCATAAAGCGATCGCCATCTTTATTGCGAAGATATCCACCTTCTCCGCGGCAGCCTTCTGTCATCAAGATACCGGAAGGAACAAGTCCTGTGGGATGGAATTGAAGAAATTCAGGATCTTCCATTGGCAACCCAGCTCTGACAGCAATTGCATGTCCATCGCCGGTCACGGTTTGAGAGTATGTCGTAAATCCATACAGACATCCTAGACCACCAGTTGCTATTAAAAGACATTTCCCTCGAATCGCCATAAACTCACCGGATACATTATCAATAACGGTAAGTGCCGAGAATTTACCATCCTTTAGAATAATGGATGTAGCAAAAACCTCATGATAGTTTGTCCAGTTTGAATATTTGGTCAATGTATCGTACAACGTCTGCATTTCCACGAATCCGGTTTTATCCGCTGCCATTGTCGCACGAGGATAACTGTGCCCGCCAAATGGACGCTGATAAATGCGCCCGTCTTTTCTCCGCGACCATGGACAACCCCAATGTTCCAATAAATGGATTTCCCGGGGACTTCTGTTTACAAAGCAATCGACTGCATCCTGATCAGCCAGAAAATCCGAACCTTTAACAGTATCCCAGGCATGCAGATCCAGACTATCACCTTCCTCTTCGCGGAGTACTGCACCCGTTCCCCCCTCGGCACAAACCGAATGTGCTCGCATTAACTGCACTTTGGAAACAAGCGCCATATCGATCTGGCCATTAGTACTGCGCGCAATTTCTACGGCAGCTCTCAATCCAGCCAGACCGGTACCAAAAATAACAACATCGTGATTTCTGATTATCGCCATCGTTCCCATTCTCCATAAAAGTAATGGTTAATCGATCGCTCCCTTCCCTCAAAAACGAATTCCCTTTGGAGATTTCCTATCGTCTTTGAATCCAAGCTGATCGCACTGATAATAGGCTTTCAAGTACTTAAAACACATCAAACCTAATACCGGAAAAATGAAAAGTCAACTATTCCTTGCGATTATCGGAACTCATGTGATTTTACGGAATTATACGTGTGGTGATCTTCTCGTTCTAAAAAATGCTTTCAGCAGATTTTTCAATTGCTTTGGTTGGATAACATAAAACCCCACCAGAAGTGCCAGTAAAAATCCTGATCCGAACAATGGAAGCAGATTCTCGAATGCATCGAAAGCAAAACTCCATAGAAAAAGTGCTGCCAGCCCCATTAGAACTGGAATACCAATCGAGTTCCATAATCCCCATGACCTGTCACCAATGGACATAAGAAAACCAAAAGCGATCATCAACTGACTTGTGTAAGCGATGAGTGTTCCCCACGCAGCTCCCTCTGCACCCAGTGATGGAATCAAGGTTATATCCAATATTACGTTGATGACAAGCGATACGGCAGCTCCCACAATAAGAACATTCTGCCGTTTGAATGAGGTTAGCAGATTTGTGCTTAAATAGTTCAAGAATAATATAGGAATACACCAGGCGAGAATCTTCATTGGACTGACACTTTCCAGATAGGAACTGCCACCGAGGAGAAGGATGAGTGGTTTCGCAAAGATAATCAGGAACATTGCTATCCATATTCCGGAAACACTTAAAAATCGAAAGGCATAATCCCTTATTTCAAGATACGCCTTGTCAGATTGGTTGCTTGCAGCAAATCGACTAAATGTCGGGAAGAGAGCAGTAACAAGTGCAACGGCTATTACTTGAAGTTGCAATACGACCATATGCGGTACATGAAAAAGCGCAATGGTTCTGGATCCCTGGGGAGCTAAGATTTTCAGGATAAATATATCAACTCTAAATGATAATGCGGTACAAAACGTGGCTACTCCAATGATCCAGGTTTTCTTTATGAGTTTTTTAGTTTGAAACCATGATAACGAGATATTACTCATTTTGAAAAATTTTCTTGCAATA
>JAFGJC010000009.1 GCA_016929305.1 candidate division CSSED10-310 bacterium
AATGAAACTTCTATCCTTAAAATATCCAAATCCCGCTAAAAAGATATAGGTTCCAGCTCCTGTATCAAGACCCGTCGTTTCCGTGTCAAAAAAAATTGCTTGAGAAAAGTCCAAATGCTTCAATGCTTTGTCTGTACATGCTTGATATAAGCAACTGGAATCTTGATCCAGAACAGTATTGATTGAAATGTTACCTTGAAAGTGATGCCATGGATATATTGTTCGAACTTTAAAACATTTTCCCAAAGGCGTCGTACATATTTCACCGGGAATAAGGTCTTCTATTGATTGACCCGGTCCTTCAAACATCACTTCCGTCAGAAGACCATTTTGATTGAGATCTTCTGACTTGGATTCGCTTAATGGGCTGGAACCGGACTCAACTTTCTTGATCAACGAACGAAGATTTTCCAGCGTCGATTTCCGATCAGTACTGTTTAAAACATCCGGGGATTTCTTTTTTTTCAGCGCGCGCAAACGTTCAAGCGTATTTGACATAATCTATTCCCATTTGGGAATCACGTTGCTTAGGAATGCATTTATTCCAAAATCGATATCCATCCATATGGATCGGATTCCACACCCCATTGAATGCCTGTGAGCAAATCGTATAGTTTTCTGCTGATTTCACCGACACCAGAAGATATTTCTTTTGTTGTTCTGCCATAATATGCGGAGATTTTCCCAATAGGTGAGATGACGGCAGCGGTCCCGCATCCGAATGTTTCATCAGCACTATCTAAAACCTCTTCCAGTGTGATTGATCTTTCTTCAACTTTGAGTCCCAGTCTTTCTGTTGCCAACTTCAAAATAGAGTTCCGTGTTATGCCTGGCAGGATAGTATCACTTAACTCAGGTGTGATCAGTGTATTACCAATTCGGCACATAAAATTGCATGCACTCAATTCTTCGATGTATTTGTGCTGGGTGCCATCCAACCAGATAGCTTCTGTACATCCATGTTTTTTTGCATGACTGGTTGCAAGCATACTCATGACATAGTTCGCTCCCGTTTTACAAGCGCCATGACCGCCAGGCATCGCTCTAACCATATGATGAATAACCATCGCATGCAGGGGATTAAAACCGGTTGCATAATAGGGACCTACCGGCGAAACAAACGCAATAAATTTCGGTTTGCTGCTTCGTGCTACTCCCAAGCCGGGTTCTCCGACAAGCAGCGGTCGAATATACAACGAACCACGTTTATTAGGATCTGGTTCAAAATCAGGAATATAACCCTTATTCAATACAACAAGTTCTTTAATTTTTTCCACAAATAATGGGACAGGAAAAGATGGCATTAAAATACCTTCAGCGGAACGAGCCAGGCGTTTACCGTTTTCTTCAATCCTGAAAAGTCTTATTCTGCTGTCTTTCCCAAGATAGGCTTTCGCTCCCTCAAATATCGAATTGCCATAATTAACACCATAACTTGCATAATGAACCATCAACCGGGGATCATCTGCCTTTAAAAATTCACCTTCATTTTCCCAACGTTTTTCTTCTGGATCATAGGAATCATTGACATAAACAAAATCCGTCTTTTTAAATCCAAAAGCCATAATTGAAGACCTCCCTAAAAACCTTTTTCTGTCACAAAAAAAAAATTATAATTGGCAAATTTGATCCTATTATTTTTCAGTTTAAAAATCAAATTGGTTTCGAATTCTTCTAGCTCCGTAAATTAAAGCGTGATATTACTTCAGGAGGAGGTTTTATTGTGAAAAACCACTCGATATTTCAAAAAATTCTAATTTTATCACCCCATACAGATGATTCAGAACTTGGGTGTGGCGGCACAATCGCTCGTTTTGTAGAGGAAGGGAAAAACGTACATATCGCAGTATTTTCCACGTGCGAGGAATCGTTACCAGCCGGATATCCTAAAGAAACTTTGTATAACGAATGGAAAGCTGCCGAACATATATTGGGAATACCAGAGAATAATCTGCATTGTTTTCGATACCCTGTTCGCTATTTCCCCGATCACCGTCAGGAAATACTCGAACATCTGATTAAATTCCGTGACCATCTGAATCCGGATTTAGTATTTTTGCCTTCATTAAGTGATCTCCACCAAGATCATCGAACAATTGCAGAAGAAGGACTAAGAGCATTTAAAGGCACAAGTATTTTAGGTTTCGAGATACCTTGGAATAATATCCATTTTGAAACACGCAGTTTCATATATTTGGAGCGACAGCATGTCGAAAAGAAAATCAAAGCGCTGGCATGCTATAAATCGCAGAGTTTTCGGGGATATGCAGATCCTGATTTTATTTTCTCTCTCGCAAAAACACGAGGTGTTCAAATCGAAATTCCATATGCCGAAGCATTCGAAACAATCAGATTAATCATAAAGTAAAATGGCCGGGATGATGTCACGATGAAACGGATTTTTTTTTACTGGATTATTATAATCATTGTTGTTGTATTTACCTCATGCGATCAATCTTTTAATCAAAAGAAAACTTCAGAAAATCTTATAAAAAACAGTTCTTTTGAAACAGGAAACCAGTCTCCTGATAACTGGGAATCGACATCACCCGATCCTCAAAAAAAAGTATCTTTTATTTGGGAGTTTGATCCTGACAGAAAAAGCAAAAAAATTGGCATTCAATCTGCGGTTGCGAGTATTGGGGCCTGGCAGCAACCAGTTGATCTTGAACCCGACAGTCACTATCAACTTTCCGCTTTTGTGAAAACCTCCAACATAACGGGTCAAGGTCTGGGTGCTTCAGTTTTTTTCCCCAGATTCAGATGGATGAAACCCCTATCAACGAAAGCCACTGATAACTGGGCATACTTGGAAACGGATTTCCTCAGCGCCGGACTGACAAAAATGGATCTCATGTGCTCACTGGGTGCCTATGGATTAAATTCAGGAGCTGCTTATTTCGACGATATCGCGCTGATAAAGCATCAGGATCCTGCCACAGATCCGGTAAATACAATTGCTTTTGACTGGGGAAAATTTCAGATCCGGATGGATAAGCGAAGAGGATATCTCACCTCGCTCAAACCTGATTCTGATCCTATAAATACTCCAGAATTCTTAGGCTGTTTTGCAACTCTACCATATCTCAACCATTCAAAGGACGTTTTCCTGGGTGATGTGTCTCTTGATGTAGCTGATGAAAAAGGATGGCAGCACATCTCTACATCTGGAGAAGATGTTGAGCATTCCATTGAAAAAAGTCCGGACAAAGTAAGTGTTACGCATAAATTTGGAGGTTCAGATCCCTGTCTTCTGCTTCGAAGCACCTGGGAGTCATCATCGAAAACATCTTCAATCAACTGGACCCTGATGGTATCGAATATTTCAAACCGAAGCATTGAAGTTGGTTCCTTTGAATTGCCCCTTCCATGGAACAACAATTACTGCCTTTTTGATCCTCACGATAAAGCAAGCCAAAAACTCCTCTATACTCGTCGGGTTTCAGAACATAAACACATCGCTGGTTCTGCTTCATATATTCTTGTGTGTCCTATGAATGGTGAACCCCCAATGCTACTTATGTCTCCAGGAGATACATCCACTGCCTTTGAATTCAGTTATCACAATCCGGATACCATCCGCGAAAGACGCCGCGATCCAGGGCATTGGATACATGGAGCTTGGCCTGGGTTATCGAGAGTCTGTTTAGCTTCCAAATCGACCATAGAAAGGTATGACTGGAAGCCATGGCTAAATCCCCATACATCCTTCTCATTGTCGCCAGGAGATTCAAGACAGTTCACAATAAAGTTTAACTGGATTCAACATCGTAAATATCTGGAAGAGGTCCTTGGAAGCCTAAACTGTTTAGGAATACGTCTTATACCCGGCCCATCAGTCATTATAAATAAACCCTTCATTGCTATTATTCATGGTGCGAAAACTCCAGTTGAAGTAACAGGAGCAGAGACGTGGAATGTACTTTCAGTATCATCAGAAAATTCCTGTATTGCATTGGAAATGATCTTGGAAAAAGAAGGTTCTCACACAATTCGAGTAACTGATTCTGAGGGCAAGTCAGGAGCGATGTTTATCACATGCTTGTCTGATATCAGTAATTTAATGGATCGAAGATCCGATTTCATTATGAAACATCAAATTTTTAAACAGACCAACCATCCGTTGGATGGCGCTATATTATGTTACAACAACCGATCGGGCAATGTTCTTTCGGATCCAGCAGACATGTGGGGATCGGGAGGTTATGAGGGGGGCGTAACCGACGCAATGTACCTGGCACTCAAAAATGCTTACAGACCCGATCAGGATCAGATTGAATTTCTTGAATCTTATATCACCGGCTGGCTACTTGGAGGAATTCAGGATCCGGATGATTATGGTGTCTGCTGGATGGTCTCTCGAAAAGAAAGAAAAGAGAGAGGATACAATTATATCCATGTCTTGAATTTATATGAAGCCATGGCTCGCGGGTCAACTATCTGGCCTGATCTGTATCGAAAAGATCCTGAATATTATCTGCGATTATGGTTTAAAACTTTTGAAGCTTTTAGAAAACCAACTGTCAGATTTCAGGATCTCGGATTAATGGGGAGAGGCAATCTGACAGTTATGCCTGAATTTCTGAAACGGTATGAAATGGACACGGAATCACAGGCAGTTGCTGAAGAAATTAAAATGTGGGGGCAATACTGGTGTTCTGATCCCCCCTTTCCTTTTGGCTCAGAGCTTTTCTACGATAATACAGGATACGAATCGATCTTTTTTTATCGAGATTATATCGGCGAAAGGACTCTTGCCGAGCAGACGATCAACGTTACAAAGGCTGGAAGAGGACGCGCACCTTGCTGGTTCTGGAATGATTCTGACCAGCGTTGGTGGGATGCTGTGCGAACATATCCTTCTTATGAAAGTTTTACGGATTTTGGAGAAAACTGCCACCATTATATGACTGGATTAAATGGATATATGCTCCTGGAAGCATATGACCGAGGTTACGGCAGCGATGAATACGGTCCTATAGGCTATTCAGGAATCCTTAATTCCTGGGCGCGCGTTGATAAGGACGGATTTGCCGGTATGTGTTACTGCCCGGATCCCGCGAGCGATAATTTTGGGTTGAATCAGTTTACAGGAGATGTCGGACTCGGTTTATGGGGAAATCTTAAAGCAGGAAGATGTTATGCTGTAGCAGATCCCTTCATTGGAATGACAGGTTATGGATGCCAAGTACTCGAAGAAAAAAATGAAAACATACATACGGTGACCATTATTCCCTATAACGGTTTAAACAATCGAATTCGATATTTTCCTTCTAATTTAAGTATTGACACCGAAGGACCTGTTGTTCAAAAGGCTTCCTATGATGTCAAATACTCGACGCTTGAAATCAACTTGGAAAATCTTTCGGAGTTTCGATGTAACGCTCAAATAGCAATTTCCGGAATGCCGGATAACACCTATCAATTTGAATTTCGTTCTCCATCCGGCAGCTTAAAAACAAAAAACCAGATTCGACAGGACAAACACTTGATGATCATCAATTCGGATTTTGAGCCAAAGGAAACGGCCGTTCTCATCATTCACTCCATGCAATCACCTTAATCATTGATGTTTCGATCGGAAATTACGGATTAATCCAGAATATTTTCTTCGTTTAACTTTATGATACTGCTCTTTTAGTCAGTCACAATACTATTTCAATTCTGATCAGAGTAGTTACAAGTCTCTTTGGGATGACATTGATTTCGCCAGTAATTCATCAAGTCTACCAGCTCTTTCGGTTGCCAGCCTGGATGACAATACACGGATAGTATTTTGTTGGTTAACAGGAGATCATCTGACAAAAGCGTCTCTTTGAGTTGTCGAATTCTGATATCCCCTAATGGGGTTCCCGGAACCGGACTGAATTGTGAAATGTACGGTTTTACTCCAATATCGATTAGTTGCAGGCCGCTATTAACGAGCATCGTTAAAGTCTGATCTGGTAACCCCGCAATAAGATAAGCGGAGATTTGACCCTCCGTATAACCCGCTTCATACAATTTCTTTGAAGCCTTTTCTATCAGATTCATTGATTGCTTATCTAAACCTGTTGGTGTCATTCGTTTATCAATATAATTAAGACTTAATCTGGGTTGAACGAAACCTGTCTGCTTCATTCGATATGCCATATCCTCAGTCACGGCACCTGCAAATAAAGCGTTTGGAATGTGCCATTTTATTGGATAGTCTTTTTGACTCAGAAATTTCAGAAATGAAGAAAAGTGCTTATGCGTATCATCTCCAAGATCATCGTCATAAAGAGCAATATTCCTAATGGTTTGAAATGTTAATATATGTTCAATTTCCTGTTCAATCTGTTCCATTGGTTTTGATTCCCGATCAGGATGAATCTTGTTGACGGCGCAATATCTGCAATGATTGCTGCATCCGAAACGTGTTGTTATTACCGCATAAGTGGTCTGTGGCAGCAGCTGCCAGGGAGGAAGATGGTGTGAATGAAGGTTCTTCACTATGGTCCTGTCATCAGTGGAACTTGCGAGCATTTTAAAGAATTTCACTTGAGGATTTCCCTGTATAACGTCATTGACATCAGGTAGTGCTAATGCATGCTGTGGACACAATGTCGCATAAGTTCCGCCAAGAAACACGGGCACATCAGGAAACATTTTTTTTATACAACTAATCGTCTGCTTCAAACCCGTGTACCAATAAGTCATCCCAGTGGTAATCAGAACAGTATCCGGTCTGGTCATTGCGCAAACACGCTCTGAAAATACCTCCTCGTCAATACCGTACCGTTTGAAGTATCGCGGAATGTTTTTAAATACCGTTGGTTTATCAATGCATTTCGAAGAATATTCGCTTCTCCCGTCACTATTTTTTCTTAGTCTGAGCGCAGATGTTATTTCAGTGAGCAAATCGATGTAGAACACTTGGTAACCCAATGACTCCAGTATACGATAGAGAACAAGAAAACCAAGCGGTTGTGCAAAATGATCATATGCAGAGAAATCTTCAATCCAAGGCCTTACCATCCAGATCACTTTATTTCTCATAATAACATCCATTTCTTAAGGAGCAGCATTGAGAAACGACATATTTTTAAGGTAAATTAAGAAAATAGGCAACGATTTACGAAAGCTAATTACAAGTGGAGGTTTTCATGACTGGCGAATCGATCCTTCTGGTCGAAAGCAATGATAATGTTACAAATAAATTTGCTGAAGCTTTGCACAAAGCCGGTTTTCATATTTCTTCTGTCAAGTGGGCAGAAGAAGCATTGACATTGATACAAAATGATAACTTTGATGTCATCCTAATGCGCACAAAACTTCCGGGCATGAATGCGTTTAAATTTACGCAGGAGTTGCGGCGAGATTTGCGATTTCGAATCCGACCACTGGTCTTTATTTACGGTAAAGATGACTACGAGCACAAAATGAAATCTTTCAAGTCGGGCGCTGATGAGTATCTGGTATTGCCTTTTCCGCTGCCGGAGTTAAGTATTCGCCTGAAATTAAGATTGCAAAAAACGATCAAAACCGACAGTGGAATT
>JAFGJC010000089.1 GCA_016929305.1 candidate division CSSED10-310 bacterium
AAATATTATCCTCAATCGCCGTGATATCTTTGACATTGAACCGTTTGGCGGTTTCCGGCATCAGCTGCATTACACCGATTGCTCCCTTTTTTGAAACTGCTTTCGAATCAAACGCAGACTCAGCATGTGCAATGGCTTTTACCAATGCTGGGTCAATGCCTTCGCTAATAGCAATGCGGTCTATGTGTTTAATAATCGTTTCCTTGTTATCTTTAAAGTTACTGCTGGATTTACCATTGCTCTGTTCCTGCTTCGAGGAAACACTAAAAGATCGTTTCTTGTTTGTTAAATGCACAACACCATTTTTATCACGATATGTAACCACATCAGCCCGGACAATATGAAAAGCAACGATTATCATTGCCATAGCTAAAAATATAGTCCTTGAGTTATGGTTCATGATTAACGTGATACTTTGGCCACTCCACCAAACCAGGAAATACCAGTGATGGGATTTCCATGAATTCCGTTGATATCGCGCATACCCATGTTTTGAAATTCGTAATAAGATGTTCCCAATCGTCTTGGTCTAAACTTCAAAAATACAACAACACCATTTCCCTGGACATACAGCTCCGGACCCAATAATGTCACGCCTACAATCAAACGGTCAGGATCCTGTGAATCCTGGTCAATGAAATAACTGACAGACCCGGCCTGTTCGAGAAAATCACCCGGTTCGTATCCGATATATTCCATGATCCAATCTCGATAAACAAGATCAAAATAGACCGTATGCACTACTCCGTTGGTTATTGAATATGCATCCACCGCCAATTTGAGGATATCCCCCGTCGATGAAGCCCTTATTAAGGAAATCGTGTTTTCCGTTGGAACTTCATTATCAGAGAAAAATGCTATTGTATAAGGATCCATCACAGGATCATCACACGCCGAAAAGATGAAAAAGATTCCTGTTAGCAGTATAAATAAGCATCTATGTTTTAATGTCTTTCGATTTAAACTGCTCCAATACCTCATTTCCATTCTCCTGACGCATAATACGTTATCTCACTCATTCATCGTATGCAACCTGTAGACTGTAAAATATCCTCGATGAATAAGTTCCATTTCACTTGATTTTAATGGATTGACAGAAGCATTTTGAAGAAGCTTTTCTATCATTACATCCCAATCGGCAAGATACTTCAGATTTAGTGTTCTTACATAGTCTGCCATTTGTCCTGTTTTCATTGCTTGGTAAGCATCGTAATTGACAATTCCATCAAGATTGATAATCGTTCGGTTTGAAAAATAACTGAGTTGTCCGGTCTGAAAAGAACCCACAAGAGCATCATGGGGAATGTTTTGATTAATCCATTTTGCCATTCCAGAAAAACGGTACATTCTATTTTGATAGTAATCTACGCGTGATTCCCATAATGCAAGATAGTCATACATCGGATAATAAACATACGGAATGACGGAAATGAAGGCAGCTATGAGTGCAATTCGCACTGCTTTTCGTTGTTTTTGAAAAATTATAGAAAAAAAGAATGTAATGAAAATGCTGCAAACCATCATGGTTAAAATAATGACACTTGCCAAATAACGATGATAAAAGTCTCTTCCATATTGAAAAAAAACATAAATAACAACAAATATAAAGGAATACCATGCCGTGAATATCAGCAGGGTTAACGGAAATTTAATCTGTTTTCGTCCTCCGATACAAACTGCGATGATAAAAAAAGATGCTGCCACAACTCCCGCAATGGTGATTCTTGGAGCTGTCAGCCATGGGGATATTAGGGGATGCATTTCAATCATTGCTCGGAACATCTCCTTCAAGTTTTCCAGAAAAAAGCGAAAATCTGGTATACCGGAAGATGGTTCATTTGCCAGGAGTTTGGCAATTAGTTTTCGGGCATTTCCTGAATCATAATATAATCTTCCCGTATGGTAGACGCTGATAATCAGCCACGGCAGATAAGCCAACACAGCTCCTGCTATTCCTATTAGCATTTTGGGGATTTCATGCGCTAGCAATTTAGGCTTTTTGATCATCAGTGTGATGAGCAGTGCTAAAATCCAAAGCATTGCGTCAATCCTGGCAAAAACAGCCAATCCGGCGATGATCCCCATCAGAAACCACTGCAATACAGTCGGATTTATATTGTCTTCTGAAAAAAAATAGCGTTGGTAAAAAAATAAAAGCAACAGATTGAAAAAAACTGAGAGGGTTGTTTCCAAACCATTTAACTGCATGATAGCTCCAGGAGCTGCAGCCCAAAAGAATAGAAAAGCAATCCCTGAGTAAGGGCCAGCAGCCTTTCGGCAAATGCCATAAGCCAACAGCATAGAGAGGACTGATACCACAGCTAAAATACATAAATAAATATGTACCGGAAGATGTTTATCCTTCGGGAAAAATCTATAGATTGATGCCGCCAGAAACATAGTCAACGGCTGCACACCGGTAGTCTGATGGATGCCATCGTGTGTTAATCCCTTGCCCAATGCAAAATTACGGGCAATATTCAGCGTATAGAATGAATCTTCCAGCAACACTGTTCCGGCTTTGTATTGCATTAGATGCATATTTGCTAAGTACTCCACCGGTAAAACGGCAATTCGGATTCTTATCGCCAAAGAAAAGATAAGAACAATAGCCACAATCTCCCATTCTAAGCGTTTTATGGCATTCAAAATTTAAAACCTGTTGGATCGAAAAATAGAAATTACGAAGAGTACGATTGCAAAGCCTGCTATAAACAATCCTGCTGTTCCCAAAGCCGAATATCCGAAGATCAATGGGCCGTCGGATTTTGTTATAATAATCGCGGAACCTATGACCAAAGAAGCAATGATCAATCCTCCTGCAATACGGTTCCCTACCTTTTCCATTTCGCGATAAAGTGTTTGTAAATTCTCGTGTGAAAATTCAAAGCGCAGCTTCCCGGTTAAAATTTTCTTCAAAATACCGTTCAGTTGATTCGGAAAATCTCGAGTTAATCGTTTTAAATCCCAGAGTAATACCAACCCATCTTTCGCTAGCTTTCTTGGATCCGATCTGTGTCTAAGAATTTCTTTTATGATTGGTTTTCCGATCTCGAAAACATCAATGGTCGGGTCGAGTTGCCGTCCGATACCTTCAGCAACGACAACAGCCCTGGACAGCATTAAAAAATCTGTCGGCACTTTGACTTTGTATTGACGAATTACATAGATGAGTTTGCAGAAAATTTCTGATAAACCGATTCTTCCAAGCGGCAGTCCATAGTAAGTTTCAACAAGGGTACGCAACTCAAGTCTTACTGCCCGAATATCTTCTTCTCGAAATGTAAAATCAAGATCTCGAAGTGATCTGATCATTTTTTTATAATCATGATCCATGATTCCAATAATTAGTTCAGAAACACTTTCTTCTGAATTGGGATCAAGTCTGCCAACCATGCCGAAATCCAGCAATGCTATTCGTCCATCCTTTAACACTAAGATGTTGCCGGGGTGAGGATCGGCATGAAAAAATCCATGCTCCAAAATTTCCCGAAGGAATATTCGCATCCCCTTTCTCGCTATTTGAGATGGATCTAAACCAATTTCACGGATTTCTTCGATTCTATCAATTGCAATACCGTGAATATATTCTTGGGTAATAATCCGTTTTCGAGTCAAGTCCCAAAAAATTCTCGGAATAACAACCTCCGGATCATCTTCGAAATTATTCCGAACATGCTCCGTATTGATGGCTTCGATCGTAAAATCCATCTCACTCAGTATTGTTTTTTCGAATTGATGGACTAGTCCTTTGGGATCGAATTGTTCCAGATCTGAAAAATGTTTCACCAATAAACCGGCCAAATCTTCTAAAATGCAGAGATCATTGCGAACGGTTCTCTCAATATTCGGTCTCATCACCTTTACAATGACTTCTTCTCCACTTTTCAAAACGGCGGAATGTACCTGTGCGATAGACGCAGCTCCTATCGGCGTCTCGTTAAAAGTCGTGAATGTTTCCTCAAATGAACATTTCAATTCATGAACAATTTGCTGTTTTATAACGTGAAAGGGAATTGGAGCGACATTTTCGCGTAGATGTTTCAACTCTTCCACGATTTCAAGAGGGATCAAATCCGGTCTTGAACTTAATACTTGTCCGAATTTGATAAATGTGGGGCCAAGTTCCTCAAGAACGGCCCTTATACGTCGAGCAAGTGTTGTATTAGTAAAAACACCGGGATCATCAGGGCGCAATGTCGATGCTTGTTTGCCCAATGGAAGGAAACGATGTAATCCGAGTCGGCGTACGAGATGTCCAAACCCGTGTTTCATCAGAACGTTCAATATCGTCTGCATCCGCTGAAAGTTTCTATAGGTTCTATTCAAACGCCAGATTCCCATTTTTTTCTCCTCAGGCATATAACCGAATGATAATTATAATATTTCACTGCAAGTATCGTCAAAGCGATGTAGCTTCCTTTGACTTTTGTTTTATGTTAGGGTTCGAGCATAATGCATCATGATTAACTCAATCTTCATCAACTCACAGGAAAGGATGCATGATGAGAGGAAAACCTATCGTTACCGGAGAACAGATGAAAGAATTGGATCGAAAAACGATTCAGGAAATTGGCATCCCCGGTGTCGTATTAATGGAAAATGCCGGCCGTGAGACCGTTCGAGCCATTAACACATTTTTTGAATTGCCGGAAGATGCATCAGTCACGGTTGTTGCGGGTAAAGGTAATAACGGTGGAGATGGATTTGTTGTTGCCAGGCATCTCTCAAATCAAAATTTCAATGTGGTCGTCGTGCTCCTTGGCAGACAATCCGAATTGAAAGGTGATGCAAAGATCAATGCAGAAATTGCAGTTAAAATGGGCATACCAGTATATGAGCTTTTGGATGACGGGGATCTTGCCGTCCTGGAAGTTGAACTGGAAAACGCCGATCTGATCGTCGACAGTATTTTTGGAACTGGTTTAACAAAGCCCCCTTCCGGTATATATGCATCAGCGATCAATGCAATCAATACAGTTCAGGCATTGACTGTATCTGTCGATATACCTTCAGGAATCTTTGCCGACGCATCGGTTGTCGACGGACCCGCTGTCTACGCTGATTTAACGGTCACATTCGGCTTGCCCAAACCATCCCTTCTTCTGTATCCAGCAGCTGGCCATACGGGCCAGCTAGTCGTTGCTGATATTTCCATCCCTCCTGATGTGATACACGATATTGAACCCGCTGGCAGGATTCTTAGCCCATGTGATTTTCATAACATTCTTAGAACAAGACCCCCCAACTCGCATAAAGGAATGTATGGTCATCTGCTGATTGTTGCCGGTTCTCCCGGGAAAACGGGAGCGGCGGCATTGGCTGCTGAAGCTGCATTGCGAGCTGGAACCGGACTCGTAACCGTCGCAATCCCCGAGTCACTGAATTCAATTCTCGAAGTAAAACTGACTGAAGCGATGACGCTTCCCGTAAAAGGTATCGATGGTAATATCTTTGGAATGGAGAGTTTTGACGTAATCGTTGAATCGGCAAAATCTAAAACCGCACTCTTGATCGGTCCGGGAATTGGTTTGCATTCTGAAACACAGAAATTTATGCGCACTTTGCTGAAAACCGTAAGGATCCCTATCATTATTGATGCCGACGGCCTTACACTTATGGCAGAACAGGAACCTCCATGGAGTGATGGGGAGCAATCTATTATTCTCACACCACATCCGGGCGAGATGTCTCGATTAACTGGCATAAACATTCCTCAAATGCTCTCAGATCAAATCAGCGTTCTTAAACAATTTACGCAAAGAATACCTTCTCATGTAATTTTGAAAACAGCCAGAACGATTATTATGAATCAGGACGGTTCGTGGTTATTGAATATTACCGGAAATCCCGGGCTTGCATCAGGTGGCACTGGCGATGTACTCGCAGGACTTGTCTCTGGATTCGTAGCCCAGAAATTTGCTGTCGAAGAGGCTGTTGCAGCAGCTGTTTTCCTGCACGGTTTAGCAGCAGACATAGCTATTAAGGATATCGGTGTGGATGCGTTACTGGCTTCCGATCTGCTTTCATACTTAAATGATGCCAGACAATTTGCTTTGGAAAATCCAGAAGTATTCGACGGAGCACTCGTGCCCCCGCTGCAACCCTTATCTGAATAATCAAGGAGTTTCCCTATGAACTCGCCTAATAATGAATTTTATATACCCGGCATTTCTTTGTTAAAAACCGGAAAAGTAAGATCTTTGTTCGAATTAGATAATCAAAGTTACCTGATTGTTACTTCTGATCGAATATCAGCATTTGATGTTGTACTGCCGACACCAATACCCGAAAAGGGAATAATCCTAACCCAAATTTCCAATTTCTGGTTCAACTTTTTTTCCTCCAAAATCAAGAATCACCTGATTCACTCTGAATTCAAAAATTTTCCTCAATATCTGCAAAATTTTAAAAATCAACTCTCAGGAAGAAGTATTATCGTCAGAAAACTGAAAATGTTACCTTTTGAATTTATTGTACGTGGATATATTACCGGATCGTTATGGAAACAATATCGCGCGGGAGGGATATTTCCTGAGTTTAATTTGCCCCCCAATCTAAAGGAATCACAAAAGTTGCCTTCTCCAATTTTTACGCCTACAACAAAAGCTGAATCAGGCCATGATATCTCAATCACAAAACAGGATCTAATGAATGCTATTGGGAAAGAACTTTCAGGAAAAGTGGAATCGCTATCATTGGATTTATACAATGAAGCATCAAATTATGCCCAATCAAGAGGAATAATTATTGCCGACACGAAATTCGAATTTGGATTATCGAACGGTGAATTAGTGATTGCTGATGAGGTCTTATCTCCGGATTCATCTCGATTTTGGCCGAGTGAGAGTTACAAACCCGGATATCCGCAGCAAAGCTTTGACAAGCAGTTCGTTCGGGATTATCTTGGAACTTTGAATTGGGATAAAACTCCTCCCGGACCGGAGCTGCCATCTGAGGTTGTCAAAGCGACAAAACACAAGTACGAAGAATCATTTCGCAGGATCACGGGAGAGGTTTTCAAAGCAGAACGCTATTAGGATAAGGCTGTAGCAATGAAAAGAGTTATCTATTGCTTTTGGATCGTTTTAATCACCTTTCCTGTAATGGCTATGCCTTTTCGATGGCGACCATTAACAAGTCAGCCTGAAGATCACATCATTGCGGTGCGGGTTGACCAGAATTCTTTGGGTACGTTAATGGCACTTTCAATGATGGGCAAATTATATCGGTCAGAAGACTGGGGTAGTTCCTGGGTGCCCATCCAAATGCCGAACGAAAGATATGGTGTTCGATATATAACAGCACATCCAGTGTTTAAGAATACTTGGATTGCTTCGACATCCAACGATATGAGTGAAGGATCCATTTTTTGGTTATCGGAAGATAAAGGTAACTCGTGGAACTTCCTGTCAGAGTATCCCAAAGAGACTAAATATCTGATTGTTTCACATCACATCCCGGATCTTTTTCTTTTAGTGTGTAAAAACGCTAACCATACTGATGACTCGCTATTGCGCTCTGTAGACGGAGGTCTTTCATGGATATCTCTTTTCGATGCTCCAGAATCTGATACTCCACCTTTTTGGCATCCAACAACACCGTGGCAAGTCTACTGGTCAACCTATCAGTCAAAAACATATGGAGATACATGGGAAAACACCTCGTCAAAACTATTGGTAGGTGGAGGTTTTACAATACCGCCTCCTCTCTTTGCTGCAGACAAAACAGGTCTTTATTACAGCCTTGATGATTTTAAATCCTGGTGGCCCTTGTTAAACACGCCTTCGAATTTCCTATGCGTCAATAAAAACTATCCCGGCCAGCTTCTAACAGGTATCATCAACCCGCAGGGGAATGGAGAAGGGTCACTTTATTACTCAAATAATAATGGCAACTCTTTTGCTTCATGGTCTGAGGGCATGCCTGACTATTTCAGTGATGTCGCCATTGCCGCCGATTGGTTATTCTTCGCTTGTAGAAACGGGATTATATATACCTACGATGAAAGACCGGCAGATTTGGATGGATCAGAGCGAATTGATGGTGGCGATCTGGCTATTTTATCATCTGCCTTTGGAGCACAGCTGGGAGATGAGAATTACGAATCGGATCTTGATTTAAATTTAGACGGGTCTATCGATGGTAATGATTTAACCATATTATCTCAGCTTTGGGGACATCGGTTGAGTTATGAAGCAACAGAACCCCCGGGCGATTTTCCTTCCAACCTATCTCACTGAAGACGTAACAGGTTTCAATGTCACTGATAAAAGATACCCTGCACGGTTTGATGTCAAAATATATTCCGGTATATCCTTTCGGCGCTATTTTCATGGTAACGAGTCGCTGTAATGCACATTGTAAAATGTGTGATATTTGGCAGCGAAAAAGCACGGATCTTGATATCAATATCTATGAAAACTTCCTGAAAAGTCCGGTGTTATCAAAAATTGTGAATGCCGCGTTCACAGGCGGCGAGCCGACGCTGCGCACGGATTTGGACCGAATGGTCGAGATATTACTGAATCATTGCCCCGATCTTGAATCCATGAATATTTCTACAAATGCTTTAAATCCTGATCATATCGATGAAAACATTGCAAAAATACTCCATGTCAGAAACACACTCAAACCCGATTTAAAACTACTTATTCAAATCTCCCTGGACGGCCCCGGAAACTTGCACGATAGTGTAAGAGGAATAAAAGGTGCTTTTAACCGAGTAATGACAACGGTATCTCGTCTTGAAAAACGATTTACCAATGAAAAAAATGCGGAACTCTACTTTCTGTGTGTTCTTCAACCCGAAAACCTAGTGGATATTGATTCTTTGGAGCAATTTTTCGATGAGCAACCGCATGATACCGTTTTTAATATGATTTGTGATGCGAGTTACGTTGTAACCAACAATCTCTACTCCCCGCAATTGACGTTGGAACATGAAAAGATTTTAACTTCATTTTACAAGCGCCTTTTACAGAATCCCCATTTAAGTCCACGATTAAAATACCACTACCGGGAAATACTTTCCTGGCTTGAGTTAGGTTTCAGATCCCGAACCTGCGGACTGATCACGCAACATATCATTTTAAGCGTTGATGGTCAGCTGTTACCCTGTCTGAATTGCGGAAATCATATGTTTCCCGAAATATCATATCCCAAAGAACTGCATCGATTCTGGAAAAGCAGGGAACGACAAAAAACCGTGCGAAACATTAAGGAAAACTTATGTGCACACTGTCGAGCATCGTGTGGACCAAATATTTTTGATGCCGCATTTGCTCTTGTCAAAGAAAGCTTCATAAAACGTTTCCATCGCTTGAATGGAAAATAACGATTCTTTTCCTGCTCAAATGGTTCGATACGGTGATCTCATACTCAACTTCAATGAATCAAAATACCTGCTGGATGAAATCAGTATTCTGTTTAAGTTTTCGATACAGGTAAATACTTCCCCATGTTCCGACGGTCATTCTTACGGTGAGTGTTACTGCGGCCGCTCCGGCAGGCCCGTATAACGGCACAAATATGACGTCACCAATTATATTCAAGATCATTTCCAAAGCCGAAAATAGTGCCAGTAAAATAGGGCGGTTAACGGTAAAGAGACATATCATGAATGGAATAAAAAGAATCATGACTGAATGATCGCATACCGTGAGGAAGAAGACATCCTCAGCCACACGGGGATAAACGCCGTGATGTAAATGATTTGATAACTCTCCGCTTTTGTCTGGAGTAACATATGCATCACCTGCGATTGAACTCACAAGAAAATGTCCTGAAAATGCAAAAGGGAAAGCTGCTATTGCCAAAAGTGCGCAAACTATGCTGATTTTACCAAGATATTTTATCAGATCGCCCGAGGTAACCTTTCTGCTCGCTTGTGGCATGAAAACTGTAAATAACGCGTTAACGATTAATCCCAGAACAGATGCCAATTTATAACCAGCTCCAAATAAACCGACATCCTGCTGTGAACCGATTGCTGCAATGATAAGTATATCGAAGTTAACAAAAATCATGAGAAAAATGTTTGAGCACATGTACCAGAAACTGATTCGCGCAATTTGTTTCAATTTTTGCACGGGCAGAAAACTCACCCTAATCAATTTCCTTATTTCGCTAAAGAATAAAATGACCGTCATAAGAGGTGCCAGGCCATAAATGATCATTACATGCGAGAGTCCGATGGAAGGAAGCAACACCCAGAGGACAGCTATCGAAACCAGTTTTAATAGCGCTTCAACAAATTTGGTCACTGACATTTTTAAAAATCGTTCTCGAGACTGGAATATGGCGGCGATGAACTGTGTAAAGGAAGTGCTGAGTGTTGCCAGCAGCATTAAAGTAACAAGCATCGATAAACCGGAATCGTGTAAAAAGTAAGAAGAAATCATTTTCCGAAACGGAAAAACGGCTCCAAACATCAATAAGCCTACAATGATTCGGAGAGCTAAAGATGTTTTAAACAATTCATCTCGTTGCTTTACTAAACCTTTAGCCTCAAGAAATGGACCAAAGCGAATCATACTTGGCGTTGTTCCCAGGTCCATAAACAGTGGCAAAACCATTATGAATGTCAGCAGAGTAGTTAATATACCGTAATCCGAGGGCGTAAAAATCCGCATTAAAATAATAGTTACGGCTAACGAAACGATTTTTACAATGACATCGCCTCCGCCAACAACAATCGCTGAAACTGACGTCGAAGAGGATGTCCTGAGGTCCGGTATTTTCATCAGGATTTTCGTCTCAATATCCAAAATTCACCCGCTGGAATGAAACGGAGAAATTTCATAATCTTTTCAATGAGATTTAGCAATCTGTAGCCCGTTTTGGGATTATTACCCAGAACATGGAGCAACTTTCCAAAGATACCGTCCATATGACAACGCGCAAAAGGAATTTTTTTGATCAGTGAACATTTCATAGTAATTCCTTGGATTATTCTTTCGATATCAGCTGGACGGAAAAATCGATAATAGCGTAGTTTTTCGCTATAGCGGAATCTGTCAAAAAATCGCTGTGGCCTTCCCCACCTGCTTGGACTCTGCCCACTTAACATATATGTAAAGTATGACAGTGAGAATTTTCGAGGCACACCGATAATGACATGTCCGCCAGGTCGAATCGCTGTTATCAAATTATGAATGACCAGGTCGGGGTTATCCAGATGTTCTATAACTCCAAAAAGAAAACTTATATCAAAACACTCGGTTTTAAACATACTTGTGTTTGCCAGATCTGCTTTCAACGCACAAAAACGTTCCCGATAATGGTTTTTACCGGCACGTTTCAAAGCCGTTCTCAGCATATCAAAGCTAAAATCAACCCCGATAATTTTTTTTACACCAACCGTCACTAAAATCTGGCTGATTTGACCATTACCGCAACCTGCTTCCAGGAATAATCCGCCCTTATAGTAATTTTCAACAATAAAAGAGATGTTGTTGATAACATTTCTTCTGAAATGCCATGCATTATATCCTTTAAGAGGAATCTGACCATCAATTCCAACGATACCGTAATTATCAGCTACGCGGTTATGAGCCGCTTGAATTCCAGGAGCGATATTTTTTTTACGTCGCTTGGTCATGATTCATTTTCAAAAGTTCGTTTATACTTTTGTAATCCGGCAATCCAGCCCTGCCTCCAATACTGCAACAGGACAAAGCCGCGGCGGCAGCTGCAGTTCTTAAACATTCGTAAAAGGAATAATGGTTAATCGTTCTGATATACTCTGCACAGAACACACCATGAAATACATCGCCAGCTCCCGTCGTATCAAGTGCATTAACATTGAATGCAGGAATTGCAAACACTGTATCTTCCTGCATCGCGATCACTCCTCGCTCACCCAATGTTATCGCAATTTCACCTGAAAAGCGTTTTCTGATCATGTGAAGTGCCCGATTGGGATCTTGCTGCTGTGTATAGGCATATGCAAAATCCCAGGATGCAATCATGATATCAATATAATCAAAGTATTCCTCCATATCCGGTCTCACATTTCCAGCGTCCCAAACTGTCAAGACATTTCCGGTTTTAGCGGTCTTAAGCGCTGTCAAGGTCATGTCTTTTCCTCTGCCATCAAAAAGAAACACCTTGGCATTGCGAATGATATCATGTCGTAATTCTGAGTTTTTTGGCAGACGGCTATCGAGCTTATCGAGAACAATTGTTCTCAAACCGCTGGTTTTTTCTATCCAGATGAAAGCTTTGGGTGTTCTGACACATGGATCACAAATCAAGTGATCTATTGAGACATTCTGAGATCTGAATTGTTCTTTGATAATATTACCTTCGACATCCTGACCAATCACTGAACAAATCGCGGAAGAAATGTCTAATCGAGCTGCTGCTGCCAGCGCTGTAGCCACTGGTCCTCCCCCTTGCACTGATGTCATGACAGCTTCCGTTTTTTCATTCACTCGAGGATATGTTTCCATAAGAACAAGATAATCGACCGATGAAATCCCAAGGCCATAAAGCTCTACCGCTTTCTCTGACATTTTCATCTCATATCTCTTCTGATTTGTTTAACGAGTCACCTGCCAGCTGACCGCATGCTGCCAAGATATCTGATCCCCGACTTTGCCTGATCCGCACCAAAAAACCAGCATCACTCAGGATCTTTTGAAAAGCTAAAATCCGCTCGCTGTCGGATGGATTGTAACGAGTAGCTTTTACTGGATTCAGCGGTATCAAGTTTATTTTGCTGTGTGTTTTATTCAATAATTTTGTGAGTTTCTTTGCCGTTTCATCAGAATCATTAATGTTCTTTATCATGATATACTCAAATGTGACACGAGTCTTTCTGGTCTTAAAAACATAATCACTCAAGCACTGCATCAATAATTTCAGAGGGTACTTTCGGTTGATCGGCATCAAACGATTACGAGTTTTATCATCAGCTGCATTCAATGAAATTGCTAAATTTACATCCAAACCTTTTTCAACAAGTCGCTCTATTTCCGGCACGATACCGCATGTCGACAGTGTAATCCTTCGAGATGACCAGCCTAGTCCCCATTTGCCGGTCATAATATCTATTGATCTGAACACATTTTCTGAATTCAGAAGTGGCTCTCCCATACCCATAAAAACCAAATTGCACCGCCGATTTACATCAGAATGAGAATGCAATACCTGTGAAATAATTTCACTTACTGTGAGATTTCTGTGAATACCCAACTGAGCTGTTGCACAAAACCGACAACCAAGAGCGCAACCCGATTGGCTTGAAATGCACAACGTATCATAATTATCACTCGGCATATGAACCGTTTCGATTATACCGTCATCCTGCAATCTGAAGGCATATTTAACGGATCCATCCACTGATTCCTGCCGATTACTGACGGAAAAATCAAGAACGTGAAATGCCGATGCCAGTTTCTTTCTGAATCCGATTGATAAATTGGTCATTCCGTCAAAATCGTACATTCGTTTATCGTAGATCCAATCAAAAATTTGTGTAGCTCTGAATGCAGGTTCACCCGCTGTTGCGACCCACTGCTGTAATTCATTTAAAGTAAGATTCAGTATGGATTGTTTTAGTTTCAAAAACGCTCCTTTTCAAAGGAGTTTACAATATCATTTGACCACAAGAAACGAAAAGATATTATTTCTTTGAGAATTGGAGGTAATCTTTTTAAAGAATTCAGGTTTAGCTCAACCCACTCCAGGAGGTAATGAAAACAAAATGAAACCAATACTGATCAACAACAGATGGATACAAACTGAAAATACAATAACCGTTAAAAGTCCGTTCAGCGGCGAGATAATTGCCGAAGTGAGTGCAGCGTCATTCGAGATTTTGGAAAATGCTGTCACTTCCAGTTATGAAGCTTTTCAAAAATACAGACATTCAAATGCATATGAAAGATCAGAGCTTCTGGCTGCTCTGGCAGAACGAATCAAAGCCAATGAACAAGAAATAGCAGCACTAATCACGTCTGAAAGTGGCAAGCCGATACGCGAGTCGTTAAGCGAGGTAAAACGTGCCGAAGTGACGTTCCGCCTGGCAAGTGGTGAAGCGATTCGAATGCATGGTGACGTTCTGCCATGTGATGTGCATCCTGCAGCCGGCAAACGCACTGCTTTGGTTAAACGGTTTCCAATTGGACCCGTGACGGCGATCACTCCATTCAATTTTCCTCTGAATCTTGTCGCTCATAAAGTGGCTCCTGCTCTTGCATGCGGCTGCACGGTTATTCTGAAGCCCTCCTCCAAAACGCCTTTAACAGCTTTAAAACTCGGAGAACTGCTGCTTGATTGCGGTCTTCCTTCCGGAGTTGTCAATATCGTTCCCTGTCGAGCCGCCGATGCAGATATACTGACTAGCGATCCGCGAATTGCAATGATTAGCTTTACCGGAAGCGCAGAAGTGGGATGGCAATTAAAAGCCCGGAGTGCCAGAAAGCGTACATCCCTGGAACTCGGCGGCAATGCAGCAGCCATTGTTGAATCTGATGCGGACATAGAACATGCTGTTAATCGGTGTGTGATCGGCGGGTATGCATTTGCTGGACAAATCTGCATTTCTCTGCAGCGTCTTTATATTCATAAATCCATTTATGAAAATTTTATGCAAAGATTCGTCAAGGCAGTAAGTGAATTAAAAGCTGGAAACCCCGCGGATCCGGAAATCAGAATTGGTCCGATGATTGATACAAATGCAGCGGTTCGAGTTGAGAAGTGGATTACCGATGCTGTGAAAAGCGGTGCAATTTTGCATACTGGCGGTAATCGTAAAGAAAATTTCCTTTATCCATCAATTCTTTCAAAGGTATCGTTATCATCACCATTATTCTGCGAGGAAGTATTTGCACCTGTTGTTATCGTTTATCCTTACAATACATTCGATGAAGCTTTGGCAGCCATCAATAACAGCCGATTCGGCCTTCAAGCAGGTATTTTCACCTCGCGCTGGGAAAACATATGGACAGCTTTTTCAGAACTTCAGGTCGGCGGCGTTGTCATTCAGGATGTGCCTACTATCCGAGTAGACAATTATCCTTATGGAGGTGTTAAGGATTCCGGTACGGGCCGTGAAGGTGTCCGGTATGCGATGGAAGAAATGACCGAATACAAGGCTCTCATTCTCCCGATCTAGAGTTTTAAAACTCCGATCGGTTTGACAATCAGGAGTGAAATATTGCATTAATATTACGTTTGAGATGCGTGAAAGAGAAGGAAAAATGAGATTTAGATATTCAATTTTACATGTAATGTTTGCCGCGTTAGTTTTCTATTTTATTTCCTGGGGATCAGCCGCATATATTTGGATTCAGAATGATGATTACGACCTTGGTGAAGCCTTTATCCAGGTTGCATCATTTGAATATTGTGAAGGTTACTACTACGGTGACAGAGCCTGCGCAGTTTTGGAAATTACCGAACATTGTTATATTGATAAAATTGGGTTACTCGTATACGGCACATTTGATGACATTGTGCGGTATGATCTTCTGTTGTATGAAGGAGATGCTGTGCTGCCTGATCCGGGAACCCAGTTACAATCACCGACAGGTCAAAATATTCCGATTGTCGTAGATGGTCCTGGTTTTCATGTATTTGATATGACCAGTGTCAACTGGACTGTGGAAAAGAATCCTGGAGACACGCTTGTTGTATGCTTATTGTTCATGGGCGATCTTTATCCACCCGAAAACGATGTTGATCTTGATCTCTGTACAGACAATGATCCTGGAGGTATAACACCGAACGTCAATTTGGTAAAGCGCTGTAATCCGCATCCGTCTCCCTGGGAATTCGGTGAAACGTATGGATTGACGAACAATCTTGTCATCCGAGCCGGATGGGAAATACCCGACACACCCATACCGACATCAACATCTCCCCCGACCAATACGCCGACATCGACCTCGACAATAACACCCTTTCCCACCAGCACACCGACAAGTTCCCCGCCGCCGACCCAAACGCCGACACCATCGATGACACCAACACCTTTGCCCACATATACGGCAACTGCCACATCTACTGCCACGTGGACACCGGTACCCCCGACATGGACACCCATTCCTCCCACAGCGACACCGACTTCGACGATTACACCAACTCTGACACAAACACCGACGGCAACAACACCTCCCCTGACGCCGACACATACTGCAATACCGACAGTAACACCACCTCCACCCAGCCCCACACCTTATCCGTCGTCGACACCGACTTATACACCAATACCTCCAACAGAGACAATGACCTTTTCGCCAACACCGACAGTTACATGGACAGCTTCTCCAACACCCTCAGCTTCTCCAACAGCCACCTCATCGCCAACAGCCTCCGCTTCACCGACCCAAACGCCGACCTTTACACCGCCACCCACGCCAACCGCTACGCCAACGCATGAACCGTTCCGCCTTCCATTTCTGGATGATTTTGAGGAGGAGTATCCCTGGCATCTGGAGCCGCATTACGGCGACTGTCTATGGCACCGGGAAACGGCACGCTATCACAGCTTTTCACACAGCTGGGCTTACAACAACGGTGATCCGGATTACAACTATGACACGGGAACGCGAAATTCCTGTTCTCTGGTTTCTCCGTTGATTTCTCTCGCCGGCACCGCTCATCCAAAGTTAACCTACTATGACTGGATCGATGTTGAAGGCAGAGATGATTTTGATGTGTGCTTCACTGAACTATCAATAGATAACGGTGTTACTTGGGAATTACTCCATGAGACAAACATGTCAACGCAAAACTGGGTGCAGCGAGGGCCGTTTGATTTATCCGCCTATATTGATGAAATAATAAGAATCCGATTCAGATTTGATACCGTTGACAGCCAATTCAATGACTTTGAAGGCTGGTATATCGATGATGTCGCCTTCCGTGATTTGGATGAGCCAACTCCCACGGCAACGCCTTACAATGGGCCGCCCGGTATTGATTTACGTTTGAATGACGATATGTATTATACAGGAATGCAATTCCTGCTCGAGATTGATTATTTCAATGGAATGGAACAAGAACTGAAAGCTGATGTTTATCTGATACTCGATTATTATGGCGCTTACTGGTTCTGGCCTTCCTGGAAACAAGAAGTGGACTTTTCACAGCGGACTTTTCCTTTTCGATCGATTACGACTGAAACAATCTTCGATTTCATCTGGCCTGATTATCCCGGCTACTTCGATGGTGTCATCCTTTGGGCAGCAGCTCTAGAACCAGGATCAAGCACTCTTATCGGCGATTATGATTTTGAGAGTTTCGGATGTAATCAATAATCGAATATGATACCCTCCAATTCACCGGGAGGGCAAATTTCTGTGGATACTTCAATCCCGCATTCCAAACCATATCTGGGACAGGAAGAAGTGGATGCCGTTTTGAAAACGTTAGCATCCGGTAACTTGTCATCTGGAAATCAAGTGCACGCATTGGAGGACAGCTTGTCAACCAGATTCAATCGTCCAAGTTGCGTTGTCTCTTCAGGTACCGCAGCATTGCATTTAGCACTCCTGGGACTGGGAATTGGTAAAGGAGCCAAAGTCGCTATTCCCACACATACCTGCCCGTCACTTTTGTATGTTCTCCAATATGTAAATGCAGAACCGGTGCTGTTTGATTGCGGACCCTTGGGTATCGGAATCGACATGGGATCATTGGAGATGCGTTTACTTACTGTCGATGCCATCATTGTTGTTCATACATATGGATTTCCGGTTCCTCTGGCTAAACAGCTTCCGGAAAAAACTGTTCTCATTGAAGATTGTGCACATTCAATCGGCGCAACAATATCGGAAAAATCAGAACTCATGTCAGGAGCAGCCTTAATGTTTTCTTTTTACCCCACAAAAATGATGTGTGGCGGTGAATGCGGTGCCGTTGTTGGATCGACAGCATTAATCGATTTTATAAAGCAAGTGCGATCACCCAGAGGTGCGGATTCAGCGCAAACCCACTATCCCTATTCACCCAATGAATTGTGTGCGGCCATTGCGAATCAACAATTCCAGAAGCTTAATGTTTTCATAGAAAAACGACGTCAAATCGCAGCATTTTATGATGCCAGTTTTGCTGAATTGCCTATAACAATACCCTGGAGCTATCCTTCGGCCAAAAGTGTATATTACCGCTATGTAATTGAAACACCTAAACCGAGAGATGAAGTAATTAAACGGGCCAATGAATTAGGTGTAAGATTTGGTTTCGGCGTTAAAACACCTCTGCATAGATTACTCAAAAAAAAGATTAAAGAATTTCCAAATAGCGAGAAAGCTTACAAATACAGCGTATCGATACCAATATATCCGGGTCTTTC
>JAFGJC010000090.1 GCA_016929305.1 candidate division CSSED10-310 bacterium
AACAGCCTCCGAATCCAATCTACGATGATATTTTAGAAAAATGGGACTATATCTTGGATGGTCTGGCAGATGACCCGCATCGACTCAACCGAGAGTTAGATTGGGTGATAAAACTCTATTTACTAAAAAATTACCGTCAAAAGCATCAATGCGACTGGAATGATCCCAGAATCGCGATGATTGATTTGCAATACCACGACGTGCGGCCGGATAAGAGTCTTTATTATGTGTTGCAACGTCAAAATCGTGTCGAACGGCTGCTTTCGGAGAGTGAAATTATCCACGCGATCACAAATCCTCCATTCGATACCAGGGCCTATTTTCGGGGGCAATGTTTGAAAAAATTTCGATCAAATATCTTCGGCGTCAGTTGGGGAGCCATCTCTTTCGATGTCGGAGAGTCTTCGGTCAAACGTATTTTAATGCCTGAACCAACCAAAGGAACCCGCAAATATGTCCACGAACTACTGGAAAAATCACAAACTGTGGAAGAATTATTGACAAATATTATGAATTAACAGTATAAGACCTCTATCTTACTAGTTGACACTTGCAATTGACAAGTGTCAACTATTGATTATGTTTGATTATTAAACATTTATTATCATGAGCAATTGTTTCGAGAGAGGTACCATGTACAGAAAAAATTTCTCATCTACATCTTATCAGTATTCGTCGTCGGAGGAGTGGAGCGTATTTCTATCTCAAGCATCATCCGAACAGGAAACAAACGAGAAGCGTGTGGAAAAATCCCCACCATCGTCATCTCCAAAGTCAGAAACAGGACATCGCAGAAGTAAAGTATCTGAAAAAGGGGAAAAGATCAAGCAGGATTTAGATAAAATCATGGACGAAATTGATGATGTTTTGGAAGAAAATGCAGAGGAATTCATCAAGAGTTATGTTCAAAGAGGAGGAGAATAAATTGATCTTCAATACTCAGTATCAGGGATCGAGTTTTGTTGAGCTGTTACAAAAGGATTTTAAACAACTGCTGACAAATTTCAATGATCTTCACATCCATGAAAAAGATTCTTCTCTTTCTCTTACGAAAGGGACGACAATTCTGTCGTTATGTTATGCCGATGGAGTGTTAATTGCTGGAGATCGACGGGCCGTCGAAGGAAATCGAATCTCTTCAAGGAGGATCGAGAAAGTCTATAAAACCGATCAATATTCTGCCATGGCAGTGGCAGGTGTGGCTGGCCTGTGTATTGATACGGCAAAACTCTTCCGTACCGAATTAGAGCATTATGAGAAGATTGAAGGGGAACAACTTGTTATTGAGGGCAAAGCGAATAAACTCGCGCATATGATCCGTCAAAATTTTCCGGCCGCCTTGCAGGGACTTATTGTGGTGCCAATCTTTGTTGGCTACGATTTCCAGCAGCAACGGGGCAGGATCTTTAAATATGATGTTGTCGGCGGAATATATGAAGAAGAAAGTTACTATGCGACCGGTTCTGGCGGAAAAGATGCGAAAAATACTCTCAAAAAACTCTACCGTAAACCGCTAGATGAAGAAGCGGCCCTGAAATTATCAATCGAAGCTCTTTACGATGCTGCTGAAGAAGATGCGGCAACCGCTGGACCTGATATTATGCATGGTATTTACCCCAGTATAAAAACGGTTACAGCTCTGGGAGTTCGGGATGTTCCTCAGGATCGGATAGAATCATTATACAAGGCTTTTCTTGATAGTAAATTACCGGATAATGAGTGAAGTTAATTGAACCTTAGTCGGGTTAACCATCCTAAACCCAATTACCCCTGTACAATAATTATGAGGAGTCGAAATCATTATGCCGATGCCATATTATGTTTCACCAGAACAAATGATGCAAGACAAGGCAGAATACGCCCGCAAGGGAATTGCAAAGGGCAAATCACTGGTGGCTTTAGAGTATGCTGACGGAATTATTCTCGCTGCCGAAAACCCGAGCTCCTCATTGAGTAAAATTTCGGAAATTTACGACTGCATCTCCTTTGCCGGAGTGGGAAAGTATAGTGAATTTGAAAATTTACGGAAGTCGGGTATTCGATATGCCGATATCAAAGGGTATACCTATAGTCGTGCCGATGTCACGGGGAAATCTCTTGCCAATGCCTATTCTCAGGTCATTGGAAATATCTTTACAAAAGAAATAAAACCGCTGGAAGTTGAAATCCTTGTGGTTGAGGTCGGAGACATTCCCGAAAAAAATTCGATGTATCACATTCTCTTTGACGGCAGTATTAGCGATTATCACCAATACTCAGTCATCGGGGGGCATGCGGAAGTTGTCAATGGCTTCTTGCGTGAACACTATCAAGAGTTGTTGTCACTTGACGAAGCCCTTGGCTTATGCCATACAGCCCTGGAAAAAACGACCGAAAATAAACAAATCAGCGAGGAGCATCTGGAAGTTGCTATTCTCGATCGAAATATTGAAGGACGAAAATTTCGCCGGATACCCCTCTCAGAGCTTAGAGCACGATTAAAAAGAGCCTGATGTGAGCTAACAACCCTAGAGATTGTAACCTACGCCTAAAGGCACAAGCTCTTGATGATGAGCTTCCTGATACGTCCAACAGGTACAAGATATCGTTATTGATAAATCCTGTACTCGCGATTTTCACCTCAATCACTTCTAAAGTACGTCAGGCACTTTAGACACTTTAGACACTTTAGACACTTTAGGCACCTTAGGCATTTCTTTATTGTGGAAAAACGTATTTACGGCTTAGAAATCGAATACGGGATTATTTTTACCTCTCAGGGCCGGAAAACTCTGCCAGTTGAAAAAATTGTGCGCTATCTTTTCGAACAATTAGTCACGACCGAAGGATTTCTGAATGTGTTTCTCGAAAACGGAGCCCGTTTTTATCAGGATACTGGTTATCACCCCGAATATGCCACTCCGGAATGTACCAACCCGATCGATCTTCTCCGATATGAAAAAGCCGGGGATCGGATTCTCGAGAATCTTCGACAACATGCTGAATATAAGTTACGGCGTGAAGGGATTTCGGGCTCACTCAATATCTACAAAAATAATACTGATTTTATTGGAAATTCCTATGGATGCCACGAAAATTATCTGGTGGATCGAAACGCCAATTTTTATTACCTGGCAGAACAACTGATTCCTTTTTTAGTGACCCGTCAAATTTATGCCGGTGCCGGAAAGATCGTCCAGGACAAACGGCATGGCGCCCACTATACCATTTCACAGCGAGCCAATTATATCTGTCAAAAAATCTCCGGAACCACTACAAATGATCGCAGTATTATCAATACCCGTGATGAACCCCATGCGAATGAAGAGAACTACCGACGTTTGCATGTCATTGTCGGCGATTCAAATATGTCAGAGTTTGCGACATATCTGAAAACCGGGGCGGCGGCTCTTGTACTGCGGATGATCGAAGATGATTATGTCAATAAAGATTTTTCGCTTCGTAATCCGGTCAAGGCGGTCAAAGAAATTTCTGATGACCTCACCTGTACCCGAAAGATCAAACTGGACAACGGCAAGAAAATGAGCGCACTCGACATCCAAAAAGAATATCTTGATCTGGCCCTGAAATATATGCATTCCCGACAGTTAAACCCAATGGAAATCGATATTATTCAGAAATGGGACTATGTGCTCAACACGCTGGAAAAAGATCCCTTGCAACTCGACCGTGAAGTCGATTGGGTCATCAAACATAAACTCATCGAAAATTATATGCGAAAACATGACTTGTCATGGAATAATATCAACGACAATGTGTTGATGCTCGACTTGCAATATCACGACATCAGGTATAATAAAAGCCTCTATTACATCTTAGAACGGAATAATATGGTCGATAGAATTCTCACAGAACACCAGATTCAAGAGGCAATCACTCAACCCCCACCAGACACCAGAGCGAAAATTCGGGGGGATTTTATCAAACTTGCCCGAGAGAAAAAAATTCACTATAATTTAGATTGGAGTTATATTCGAGTGGGGAATCTGCTAGATGTTCGTATTATGTGTGATAATCCCTTTCAAACTGAGAATCGACGAGTCACTGATTTGATGCGCATTATAGAGAAATCCCACCCAAGCCGTCGTCGGTTTCGATTTTATTAAACACCTGAGGTGAATCAGCCCCATTGTGGGTGGCATACGATGTAGTAAAAGCGTTTCACATGCATTGTCGCAATAGGAATGCTTCTCATAAGTTCAGGCGAATGTGTTAAATGGGTAATATGAAAATTTTGGTTGTTGAAGACGATCCGACTTTACGAGAGAGTCTTAAAGACATTATAGAATTAGAAGGCTACCAAACCTTGATCGCCGAAAATGGTCTTCGCGGACTTCAGTTCTACAAAGAATTCAAACCGGATTTAGTTATCAGCGACATCCAAATGCCGAAAATGGACGGACTGAAGATGTTAGAAGAAATTCGTAAAGAAAATACAGAGGCCATTGTGATCATCGTGACAGCCCACGGTTCTGAGGAGTACGCGATGCGGGCACTTCGGTTAGGAGCCAATAACTACCTCAAAAAACCCTTTACGACTGAGGAATTAGTGTTCCTTCTGCGAAAATATGATGCCCTGGTGGAAAATCGCACGATTGGTCATGAAATCCTCGGAATGATTGTCCGAAAAGAATTGACGATGGTCTTTGACAATCGTATTGATCTAATTCCTAAAATTGTGGATCACCTTGTCCAGGAGACTGCCAATCTCTTTGGAGAGCAGGAACGTCTGAGCGTACGTGTGGGGCTTTTTGAACTGCTGGTCAACGCTGTTGAAC
>JAFGJC010000010.1 GCA_016929305.1 candidate division CSSED10-310 bacterium
GATGGATGATGTGATTTTTGAAGAATTCAAAGGAACCGGAAATCTCGAAATTCATCTCGACAGAAGACTTGTGGATAGACGTGTTTTCCCTGCATTTGATATCAAACGTTCCGGGACTCGAAAAGAGGAGTTGCTCCTGGAAAAAGACGTTCTGCAAAAAATCTGGATATTGCGAAAGTTATTGAATCCAATGGGGGTTGTCGAAAGCATGGAATTTCTCTTGGAGAAAATGAGTCAGACACAATCAAATGATGAATTTCTCGCGATCATGAATACTTAAAGAAAAACTTGCACTTCCTATCTATAACCTATTATACTCCCCACGGTCCGTTTCCCTTGTGAAAAAAATGCATGGGAAAGGGGTAGGAAAATATCAGGAGTTTTGGAGGGAAAGAGATGAAAAAAGAAGGTCATCCAAAATACCAGCCGGCAAAAATAATATGCGCATGTGGAAATGTTATTGAAACACGGTCAACAAAACCTGAAATGAGAGTTGAAATATGTTCTCAATGCCATCCATTTTTCACAGGTAAACAAAGAGTTGTCGATACTACAGGACGAGTGGAAAAATTTAAACGTCGGTATGGCTTGAAAAACGAATCGTAACATTTTGTTGATTACATGGCAAAGATACTCGTTGGCGGACAAGCGGTACTGGAAGGAGTCATGATGCGAGCTCCAGGGATCATGAGTGTTGCTGTGCGCCGGATGGATGGGAGTATTGAGATTAATCGCAGTCCTATTATTTCGCTAGCCGATCGTTTTCCCATTCTGCGATGGCCTTTTTTCCGAGGTATAATTGCCTTGGGTCAAGCTTTGATTCTCGGATTCAAGGCGTTAAATTATTCGTCTGCGATTGCAATCGCCGACATCGATTGCCAGGAAGACGATACTGGTATTCTCGAAAAGAAGAAAACTGTGGTGAAAACAGAAAGTCTGTCCACATGGTCGGTTGTTGGGGTTATTTTAATGACTCTTGTGCTTGGTATCGGTTTTTTCTTTCTGTTGCCCCTCTATCTTACGGAACTTATGGGTAAACTCTACCCATCCATCAATACACATACCGTCATCTTTAATCTGGTTGATGGTATTATTCGAGTATTTTTTCTGCTGATTTATGTCGTCGCGATTTCACTGATTCCTGAAATAAAAAAGGTATTTCAGTATCACGGTGCAGAGCATAAATCAATTTTTGCTTATGAGGCGGGATTACCTCTAACCGTTGAAAATGCAAAGCAGTTTCCAACACTGCATCCGAGATGTGGAACAGCATTTCTACTTATGGTTATGATCGTGGCGATTTTTGTGTTTTCGTTAATTCCATCAGATGCAACACTCTTCACAAAAATTACACTTCGAATTGGTCTTCTTCCACTAATCGCGGCAACATCTTTTGAGTTAATAAAATTAGCTGGCGAATCACGCAATGTTATTATGCGAATATTGATACAACCGGGACTATGGTTGCAGAGAATCACAACAAAAGAACCTGACGATAAACAATTGGAAGTAGGAATAGCTGCACTCAATGCAGCGCTTTCTGAATACAAACCAGACTCAAAAGATATAATAATCTAATCATATCGTGGTGCAATATGTTGAAAGAATTAAAGGAAATTTCTCTAAAACATCAACAGTTAGCAGAAAAACTGGCAGATCCGAAATTAATACAACGTCGGGACGAATATACAAAAATCAATAAAGAGTACCAAGAACTTTCGGATATAGTGGAGTTATTTCGAAAATATCAAAAAAAATCAAAGGAATTGGATGGCGCGAATGAAATGGCCGAGACGGAAACGGATCCTGAACTCAGAGATTTGGCAGAATCAGAAATAAAGAAGCTCGAAGATACGCTCGAGGTGATCGAACAAGAACTCAAAACAGCTCTGACACCTCCAGATCCCTTTGACGGCAAGAATATTATACTTGAGATTCGTGCGGGGACAGGTGGTGCTGAGGCGGGACTGTTTGCGGCTGATCTTTTTCGAATGTATTCCAGGTTTGCTGAAAAGAAAGACTGGAAGGTGGAGATATTGAGTATTTCTTATGGCGAACTGGATGGGATAAAAGAAGTCATCGCGTTGATATCAGGAAAACATGTTTATGGTGATTTGAAGTATGAGAGTGGTGTGCATCGTGTGCAACGAGTTCCTGTTACGGAAGCCAGCGGAAGAATTCATACTTCAGCGGTTACTGTTGCAGTTCTGCCGGAAGCTGAAGATGTCGAAATCGATATCGATCCTGCCGATATTCGTGTAGATGTCTACCGGTCAAGCGGTCCTGGCGGCCAGAGTGTCAATACGACGGATTCTGCTGTCCGGATTATGCACATTCCAACAGGAATGGTAGTAACCTGTCAAGATGAAAAAAGTCAGCATAAAAACAAAGCCAAAGCTTTGAAAATATTGAAATCAAGACTCCTCGATAAAGCTCGCCAAGAACAGGAAGATCGGATAGCAAAAGAACGACGGCTGATGGTCTCAACAGGTGATCGCAGTGCAAAAATTCGTACCTATAACTTTCCTCAGAATAGAGTAAGCGATCACAGGATTAATTTAACGCTGCACAGGCTTAACTATATTTTAGAGGGTGATTTGGAGGAATTATCGGAAACCCTGAAATCACATTTTCAAACAGAAAATATAAAACAACGTTCTTCAACCTGATACCCTGTTACCGTGGCTAATACTTGGACCATTCGTGATCTTCTGAATTGGACAATAGATTTTCTTAAATCAAAGAAAATAGATACGGCACGCCTCGATTCAGAAATTTTATTGTCTCATGCTTTGCATATTTCTCGTTTAAAACTATATCTTGATATGGACCGTCCGGTTACTCCGGAGGAAAGAGGAATATTTAAGCGTCTCGTGATTAAGCGAGCTAATTATGTTCCGGTTGCATACTTGACGGGTTTGAAGGAATTTTGGTCGATTCCAATTAATGTGGATTCGCGTGTACTAATACCACGACCGGAAACAGAAAAGATTGTGGAGGTTGTTCTGAAAAGGTTGGGTGATCGAAAAGGCAGATACTGTCTGGCAGATTTGGGCACAGGATCTGGATGCATTACAATTGCTCTTGGTTTGGAATTGCCGAACGCATGCTTTGTTGCCAGTGATATCTCTATACCAGCTCTGAAACTTGCAAAGCAAAATTTTGGTGAGTATAAATTGAGTCATCGTATACAGCTAGTATGTGGAAACTGGCTGGATATGCTGGCTTCTGATAAACCGGTTTTTCATGCGATTATTTCCAATCCACCCTACATCGATAGTGATTATTATCATGCATCGTTGCCCCCGGATATTGTAAAACATGAACCCCGAATAGCACTGTATGGTGGCTCGAAAGGACTTGATGCAATACAGTCTATTATCGCTTCCTCCCTGGATTTCATATCTCCGGGGGGATTTTTAATCCTGGAAATCGGATCGGATCAGGGATGCCGCGTTAAAACTCTATTAGAACAGACGGGTTATAAAGCTGCTGAAATCATTAAGGATTATTCGGGAAGGGATCGAGTGGCAATCGGATATAAGACGAAAAGGATAAAATAATTATGGATGAAATAGTAATTAAAGGTGGAAAACGTTTATCTGGGATGATTGAGATATCAGGAGCCAAGAATTCGGCTTTGCCGATATTGGCGGCTTCAATCATGATACCAGGTGAAATATTCCTTCAAAATGTTCCGGGAGTGCGTGATGTCAGAATAATGAGCCGACTTTTGGAGCAACTTGGATTAAATGTCACTAAAAACAGCAACAATCTGACCATAAATGCAAGACAAATTATTTCCAATGAAGCACCCTATGATCTTGTTCGAACAATGCGCGCCTCAGTTCTGCTGCTAGGTCCTCTTCTGGCAAGACTCAGAAAAGCCAGGGTATCATTGCCGGGTGGTTGTGCCATTGGCAATCGACCCATTGACATCCACCTGAAATGTTTAGAAAAAATGGGTGCTGAAGTTGTCTTGGATAGAGGAATGGTCGATGTATCAGCTGATCAACTTCAAGGCACCTCCCTTGTCCTCGATTTCCCGACAGTTACCGGTACCGAAAACATCATGATGGCGGC
>JAFGJC010000091.1 GCA_016929305.1 candidate division CSSED10-310 bacterium
CTGAATCCCGAAAGGGTTTCAATGCCTGATTTTGATATTGATTTCTGTATGAACCGGCGGGAAGAGGTAATCCATTATGTGGCGGACAAATATGGTCATGATAAAGTCGGGCAAATCATCACATTCAATTGTATGAAGGCCAAGGCTGTTATCAGAGATGTCGGTCGAGCGTTAAAAGTACCGCTTTCAGAAGTTGACAGGCTGGCAAAGCTTGTTCCAAATGATCCTAAAATAACACTCCAGAAAGCGATGTCACAGGAAGTAAAATTGCGCGAACTCATTACTAAAAATGCTAAATATAAGGAATTATTTGATATTGCAGAACGGCTGGAGGGATTAAATCGGCATTCCGGAGTTCATGCTGCAGGCGTTGTCATTTCTGAAGAACCGCTTTGGGAAACAGTTCCGGTTAAGCGGGAAGGAGATAACGATCTTGTTACTCAATATGCAAAAGATGAGGTTGAGAAGGCGGGACTCGTAAAATTCGATTTTCTAGGTCTAAAAACTCTGACGGTTATTGATCTGGCGCAAAAAATGACCAATCAGATAAAAACAGCCGACAAGAAACCTTTGGATATACGATATATCCCCTTGGATGACAAAGAGGTTTACGACCAGATATCCACCGGTGACACTTATGGCATATTTCAGATGGAAAGCTCAGGATTTCAGGAAATGATCCGTCGCATGAAACCGTCATGTTTTGAGGATATTATAGCAGCAGTAGCGCTATACAGACCCGGTCCAATGGATATTATTCCTGACTTTATCGCAAGAAAACACGGTCAGCAGACAATTTCCTATCCTCATCCTTCTCTGGAATACATTGTGAAGGACACATATGGGTTAATCGTTTATCAGGAACAGGTTATGCAGATATCGAGGGTTATGGCTGGCTTTAGTTTAGGGTATGCTGACTTACTCAGACGCGCGATGGGAAAGAAAAAACCCGATGAAATGGCGAAAATGCGATCTATCTTCATTAATGGGGATGCAGAGACGGGAACGGCTGGCGCTGTCAAACTCGGATATGATCCGAAACTCGCAGGTGATGTGTTTGATTTGATGGAAAAATTTGCCGGATATGGTTTCAATAAATCTCATGCTGCCGGATATGCTGTTCTCTCATACCAGACCGCTTTCCTGAAAAGAAATTATCCAAAGGAGTTCATGGCAGCATTGATGAGTTGTGATTACGATAAAACAGATAAAGTTGTCAAGGCGATCAATGAATGCAATAAAATGGATATTCAGGTACTACCTCCTGATGTTAATTCATCAGGAGCTGATTTTACTGTTGTTGAGGAAGGAATACGGTTCGGACTTGCTGCAGTCAAAAATGTCGGGCTTCAAGCCGTTGAAGCGATTCGAATGGCACGTGATGAAGCCGGTCCGTTTACATCCCTGTTCGAATTTTGCAAACGAGTTGATTTGAAATCAGTTAACAGAAGAGCGATCGAAAGTCTTGTCAAATGCGGCGCTTTTGACAGTTTGAATGTGCATCGAAGTCAACTGATAACGGTTTTGGATCAAGCGTTTGAAATGGGTCAAAAGGAGCAGAGAGATAAATCAGTCGGTCAGGTGAGCTTGTTTGATGTGTTCAGCACTGTCGGTGAACAGGATTTCTCCGAACCTCCCTTGCCGGATATTTCTGAATGGAGTACTCAGGAAAAACTTGCCTATGAAAAGGAAACTCTGGGATTCTACATAACAGGTCATCCATTGCTTCGCGTCAAGAGAGAAATTGAATCATTGACGACGCACAATAGTGTGACACTAAAATTTTCGACAGATCTTGATAAAGTTGTTATCGGTGGTTTGGTGGTTCACGTGAAACGGTATGTGACAAAAACCAAAGAGCAAATGGCATTTATAACACTTGAAGATTTATCTGGATTTTGCGAGGTGATTGTGCGCCCCAAGGAATGGGTTTCGAAGCGTGATTTGTTGGAAAGCGATGAGATAATCATTGTTGAGGGGACGATCAGTATTAATGACGCTCAGGTTCGGCTCGTTGCGGAAGATATCATGAATCTGGAACAGGCTCGCAGAAAAATAGCACGTTTTGTTTCAATCGAGTTGGCAAGTCCGGAAGATCATCAGATCGTTGTCGATAAATTTCACTATATTCTTGGAAAATATCAGGGGAATGCACTGATTCAATTTGTTGTGGATTTCCCATATGATACGCGCGTGGAGAAAGTTATTCTCGATCTTGGTCAGGATTATTCTGTTGATCCATCCGATGGGTTTGTTGATGAGATTGTTACGATACCATGCGTTAAAGATGTTCATTTCAGGTAGTCTTATCGTTGTATTTTTTGTAGACTGTTAAAAATGATCTACTGAAGAGGATAGTAATATGGGTAAGATGGAAGGGTTAACATTTGAAAAACCGATTATCGAGTTGGAAGACCAGATACATAAATTGGAACAACTTGATGCTAAAGGGGATGGATCTCTAAAACCGCAAATCCGTCAGTTAGAACGCCGTCTTCTGCAGATTACGAGTAAGATTTTTGAAAAACTGGATCCCTGGGATATCGTTCAGGTGTCCCGACATCCACAAAGACCACACACCGTTGATTATATCAAGATGATCTTTACCGAATTCACCGAATTCCATGGTGATCGATTGTACAGAGATGATCCCGCTGTTATTACTGGTTTTGCACGTTTTGATAGCATTCCTGTCGTGGTGATCGGACAGGAAAAAGGACGCGATATTCAAGAGAAAGTTCGACGCAATTTCGGGATGATGCACCCTGAAGGTTATCGGAAAGCTTTGCGCGCTATGGAACTTGCAGAACGGTTTAAAATGCCCTTGATGGTTTTGGTGGATACTCCGGGAGCTTATCCGGGAATTGGTGCAGAAGAACGGGGACAAGCAGAAGCGATTGCTCGAAATATAAGAGAAATGTCACTGCTTGAAACGCCAATCATTGTTTCGGTCATCGGTGAGGGCGGCAGTGGCGGCGCTTTGGGTATAGGTGTGGGTGATCGAGTTCTAATGCAGCAGTACGCTATCTATTCGGTGATTTCACCAGAGGGCTGTGCTGCAATCTTGTGGCGAGACAATGCAAAGGCAAAAGAAGCCGCTGAAGCTCTGCAGGTTACAGCACCTCAACTCCTCAGTCATCGGCTTATTGATGAGGTTGTAAAAGAACCTGTTGGTGGCGCACATCGTAATCCACAACGGGCAGCCAGCATTCTACGAAGAGTTATAAGACGTCATTTAAATGAGTTGATGGTTTTGCCAATTCCAGAGTTATTGGAATTAAGATCTGACAAATACAGATGTATGGGACCCTTTGAAACAGATAACAATACACAACATTCTCTGCCAGAAAGATCATGAATCAACAATCGGGGAATTAATGTGATCGACTCACTGTTGAGTCTCACGCAATCGCCTGTCTGCAGGATAATTGCCTCCACAGTTTTCATTATCTATCTAACGATTTTTCTGCGTTTCATTCTCAAAAGTACTAAAGATAACCGGCGCTTGCCTTCAGGTGTCTTTAAAATTACCGGTTTCCTTCCCTATTTGATCTTATTGGCTGTTGGATTTTATCAGGCAAAATGGCAGATGTTTGCATTTTTGGATCCGGACTTTTTAAGGGTGCAGCGTGGATTCGATCCAAGAGGAGATCTCATCGGTAGCCGATTTCATCGAGGTGCTATTTTTGATAGTAATCAGGAGTTGCTTGCCTATGACTTTGAAAATGACAACTACTTGTTACGGCAATATCCGATTGGGCCTGCAGCAGCTCATCTCATAGGATACCATCATCCCATTTTCGGTTCATCCGGATTGGAAAAAACACTGGATGCTAGTCTGATGGGTCGACGGGTTCAAAGTGCCGGTGATTTTTTTCGATTACTGGCGAATGGTTTGGTGCACCGCGAGTTGAGAGGAAATCCTGTCACTCTCACAATTTATAGCGACCTTCAAAAGACAGCTTATAAGATTCTCGAGAATCAAACCGGGGCTATCGTCGCAATGGATCCTAGAGACGGGTCAATATTAGCAATGGTATCATCACCTAGCTTCGATCCGAATCTTCTTAATAAGGAATATTTCGAATCGCTTCGAAAATCAAAAGAAAGTCCTTTTCTGAATCGAGCTATTCATGGTTTGTATCCGCCAGGGTCAACCTTCAAATGCCTGATAGCTCTGCAATCTTTGAATTTAAACCTAAAAAAAACGTATAAGTGTACCTCTAAAGGTTTTGTGACAGGAGATGGATCACCTGCTTTACATGATTATCAATACTATGTTTCCGAACAAAGGCGTGAGGAATATACGGGTCATGGGCAGCTGGCTTTGGATGAAGCGCTTTCGAAATCGTGCAATGTTTATTTTGCTTTTCTTAGTCAGGATTTAGGCGCAGATCGAATATTGGAAATAACCGAACGGGCTGGCTTCAACAAGGAGATACCTCCGGCTCAGATAGGATTAACCGGAAAACGCGGCAATGTTCCCGAAAAAGGTAACCTTACGAATGCCCGTCTGGCGCGTTTGGCTATAGGACAGGATGAACTGCTTGTCACACCACTTCATCTTGCTCTAGTGGCGGGTGCAATCGGTGGAGACGGAACGCTTTATAAACCGAAATACCTTAAAAAAATAAAACCAGAGCCTTGGATATCTCTAACAGATCAGCGAACTGCAACTGAGCTTGCACGAAAATTGATACATGCCGTTGAAGCAGGAACAGGTCATTCAGCGCGCATTCCGGGAATTATCGTTGGAGGGAAAACAGGAACAGCAGAAAACAGCTCAGGAAACAGTCATGCATTATTCATCGGATTTGCCCCTTGGCCAGACCCCAGAATGGCGATAGCTGTTGTATTGGAACAAGGCGGATTTGGCGGTCAAGCAGCTGCTCCCGCTGCCGCCAAAATGTTTATGGCTGCTGATGAACTCGGACTTTTCAATGACGACAGGCAGGACGGGAATTGAAAAAAAAGAAAACACAACGCAGCTACTTTATAATGAGACCTACTGAGTTTTGGTTGTTGTTCACGGAGATGTTTTTAATCGTTTGGTTATGGATATTTTGTACCTCAACACAATCAACGGATTTAAACATCCTTATATTGAATCTGGTAATCCTTGCTGTTTTTCTCTGTAGTGTTTTCCTCTCACACTTACTTCTCGTCATCGCTGGTTCAAAAAGTGATCCCACATTTTTGCCGTTGGTTGTGCTTTTGACGGGATTTGGACTGTGTTACCAACATAGGTTGAGCACGATTTCAATGGATTCACCTTACGATCCAAGTTTGATTTTAATGCTTCTTTCCCCATTGATTGTAACCGTAACATGCCTGATTTTCAGAAAAGACAGAATTTTCTGGTTATCAAAAACAATCTGGATTTGGGGTGTTTTTCTGATCGGTGTGCCGTTATTGGTTATCTTTGCTGGCGTTGAATTTAACGGTTCCTTATTCGGGCCCGGAAGAACGACACCAACAGAACTTGTAAAACCAGCTCTCGTTGTCGTACTTTCCGGTATGCTTTACCGTTGCGGGGATCGTTTGTCAAAAGACTCAAGTTTATTCTCCAAAGACACTCTCAAGTCATTGGTGTTTATCTTTTTTGTCTGGTTGATACCACAAGTTTGTTTTATTTTTCAGAAAGATCTTGGAATGGTCTTCGCGTCCTTTATTATCTTTGTCGTTTTGCTGTATACAGCAACTGGACGAAAGATATTTTGGATTTTGGGAATGATCGGTGCCATTATCGGAGGATGTATATTCCGGTTTTATATTCCGAGAGGACAGATACGATTTGAATCTTGGATAGAACCATTCAATCATCCGGCAGAAAGTGGTTATCAAATCATTCAATCTCTTTTTGCGATGTTTCATGGTGGAGTGATCGGATGCGGAATCGGTGAGGGGTTTCCGGTAAAAATTCCATATGTTCATAACGATTTCGTGTTTGCTTCAATTGCAGAGGAACTGGGATTGCTTGGCTCCAGTCTTCTTGTTTTTGCATTCGTGTATCTTTCGAGAAGAGCATATTATGCTGCGTCTAAAGCAAAAGATGCATTTCAGGCTCTGGTTGGAGTTGGTTGTGCTTCACTCATCTGGATTCAACTTTTTCTCAATGTCGGGGGAGTTATTAAATTAATACCGATGACTGGTGTACCATTACCGTTCGTCAGCCTGGGTGGCATGGCATGCTTGACGTTTGCTTTTGTCATTGGATGGAATATGGCAATTTCAGATTCCGGATAGTAACTTTATTTCTAAGAAGATTTCACATAACATAGTATTCTGTAATAACGATAATGGGATGGAGGTACAGGAAATGCCAAATTTAACGGTTGATGATGTATTGAAAAAAGTTGCGGTGGGAGAATCCTTAGCCAAATTGAATCTGGAAAAAATCGATTTAAGCGGTAAAGATCTCATGGGAATCAATCTCATGGAGGCTAATCTTCAGGATGCTAATCTGGCAGGTGCAAACCTAAAAAATGCTAATCTGCAGGCAGCGGATCTACGAGGTGCAAATCTTATTGGTGCAAATTTGGAAATGGCTGACTTGTCCAAAGCTGATCTCAGATGGGCAAAGATGCAGGGTGCGAATTTGCGCAAGGCAAATTTGAAAGGGATTAAACAGGAAAAATCAAAGGGTTACAAACAGGGTGACCGCTGGACTCCCTGAGACTCTGCCATGAGGTTTTTCGTTAAGAGATTTCATTCAAGAGCGCGCGCAGTGTTTTTAGATTCTCTTTATCAAAACTGCCGGCTTTATCTTTCGGGGTTTCCAGAATCATAGGAACACCTGAAAGTCGGGAGTCAGACAGGATGGCTTTAAATCCATCCAAACCGATTTTGCCCTTTCCAATATGTTCATGTCTATCCAAATGACTATTCAGATCTCCTTGAGAATCATTTAAATGCAGAAGAGCGGGTTTGTCGATTCCTGTCGTGTTGATAAGTCGTCGATATGTATCCTGCCAGACCAAATGATTTCGCACATCATAGCCCGATGCAAAAACATGGCATGTATCCAGACATATTCCGATTCTGTTGCTATTATTGAGATCCATCAGGATTTCACCTAAATACTCAAATTTACCTCCAACATCTGTTCCGGATCCAGAAGTTGTTTCCAAGGCAATCTTGACCGATGAAAGGTGCTCGGTTCTTTCAAACAATCTATTCAGATGCGATGCGACACGTTTTGTGGCTGTCAACATTTTGCCATCGGTACTTGATCCGGGATGCAGCACAATCCATTCTATGCCATATTCAGCAGCGAAATGTATTTCATGCAGCATTGTATGAACAGAACGTTCGATTAGGTGATGTGAAGTACTTGCCAGATTTACAAGATAAGGCGCATGTAGAATGACAATTGAGATACGGGTTTCCATGCGCGCTTTTGTAAATCTAGCTATTGAGGTATCGTCAGGCACACGTCGTTTCCAGACGCGTGGTGAAGCTGAAAAAATCGCTATGGCATCACATCCGACAGAGAAACCACGCAATAAAGCTTTATCCAGTCCGCCAGAAATAGATATATGTGCTCCCAGAGTGGGTTTTACATGGTTGGAGTGATTAATTGAAAGAACACTCCCTGATAGTCCAGTAATAATCTTTGCGTTCTGTGATAACTAAATCAAGTGATGCAATCTCAATAGCAATACCCGATTCATTATAAATATAGGCCGTCAGTTCGTGATATCCTTTGGAAACATTCTCAAAACTTCCACTGCTGTTGTAATCCAATAAATTAATATAGCTGTTACCGTCAAGTACAACATAAAGCTCGCATTGAGTAAGGTTCCGAATGGTTATTGTGTGGTTCAGGTCTAAAGGGGAATCGCGCCAGGAATCGCAACTCAGAAATATGTTCGAATATAACAGAAGAAAAAAATATAAGCAGATTCGGAATCGTTTCATTAGGATGAATTTGATGTTGAACCGCTAATGTCGAGCATGGAAATCCCATTTGTATATATTGTGGATACCGGATCCTGAATATTATCAAGCTCTTTAAGCGTATTGGAGATGCGACATGCCAGATCATGTATCGTCTTCAAATCATTGTTTAATGATGACATATTGTTCTTGGGGCATCGCTCCTGAAGTATCTGTATTTTACTCATAATTGCTGACAGAGGATTACATATCTCATGTTTCATAGCAATGACCGTCTCTATAACTGCTGATTTCCTCTCGCTACGCAATAGAAGTTTTTGAGTTTGTTTCAGTTCTTTTAATGTTTTTTCCAACTCACAATTTTTTGTTTTTAAATCGGCAATCAATCTTCGGTTTTCAAGAGATAGTCGCCGTTTTTCAGCCCCCCGTTCTATGGTCAGGAGCAGGCTGTGCATCTGAAAGGGTTTCACAAGATAATCATATGCACCCATCCGGATTGCTTCGACAGCGGATTCGATCGTTGCATATCCGGTGATCAATATTACAATCGATTCAGGGTCACTTTTTTGAGCTTTATCCAGTAGTTCTAGCCCATTCACCGGTTTCATCACCAGGTCGGTTATAATGAGGTCATAGGATTTATCAGTGAATTTTGTTAAAGCTTCCTGACCATTTTGAGCAGTATCAATAGAATACCCATGACTGTCCAGAACAGCCTCCAGACTTGATCGAACAACTGGTTCGTCATCGACCAAAAGAATCCGGAGTTTGTGATCTCCGGATTCCTTTGGGTACTCTGATGGAGTAGTCAAAACACACTCTCCCTGAAAATAACTTCTGCAAAATCGATGCCTTGATTAAACATCTAGCGGTGAACCAATATCAACAAGAGATCATAGAGTCAATATCAATACTTGCATATGATTAAAAATCAGTCATCCGGATCGAGTACATATAATTATCAACCAAAAATAATTGAAAAATATGCACCTATAAAGCCAAGAAGATGCAAAATTTTCCACAATCAACAGCCTTGATACACATATTAAATATGACCATGATTTTAAAAATCTATTTTAACAATTCCAGGTTGTTTTTTGGAGTGATTCATATTATCATAAAGTGTTTTGCCGGAGAAAACGTCAAGATCCGGTAAAATCAGGAGGCAATTATGTTCAAAGTGGGTGATCTGTTGATCTATCCCACACAGGGTTTGGCCGAAGTTCAGGGCATAGAGTCCAAAGTTATAAATGGCACGAAATCTGATTTTTATATTCTTAGGATAATGTCCAAGAACCTTGCGATAATGGTACCCATAGCCAATGAAAAACGCATTGGCTTGAGGCATATCATTCGACCGGAAGATTTACCGAAGGTCAGGAAGATTTTGAGTCAGAAGTCCAATACACATTACTCCCAATGGCATCATCGATATAGTGATAATTTTGAAAAATTAAAATCAGGGTCCATTTTCCAAACTGCAGAAGTTGTGCGGGATCTTGTTGCATTAAAATCTAAAAAGAATTTGGCAATCAAAGAAACCAGAATGATGGATAATGCCAAACAACTTCTGGTTGCGGAAATTGCTTCAGCAAAGCAAATTTCTGAGAAAGAAGCTACTGAGTGGATTGATGCGGCACTGGAAGATAAAGCTTACGAATTAACGCACTGAATAAACAATCAAAAGATCTTTAATGCGATATATCTCCATTAATAGACTGGCAAGAAAACCTTTCAGTTTAAAAAACCGGAACTTTTAGTAACAAATCATGGTATTTTTTGTTGTATCTCGAATTGCCGGGGGAATTTGATTTCATTTTTCATGTCATGTTATCCTCCCCCGATTAGTTTCCGTTTTTAGGAGGTATTCAGCTTTTCGATTGTATGGGAGGAATGATTTTATGAGACGATTATTTCTTATTACTATTAGTCTAGGAATGATTGCTGTTCTCTGGCTGACTCAGATCATGGCAACCGAAGATACCGTGCTGGCTGTTGTTGGCAAGACTAAGATTACGTCTAAAACATTGC
>JAFGJC010000092.1 GCA_016929305.1 candidate division CSSED10-310 bacterium
GATTGATTTTATCCCTTGATATCATAGATTAACTTTCAACAATGGTTGGTGTAATAAAGATCATCACTTCGGTCTGAACATTCTGAATATCTTCATGCTGGAAAAGACGACCAAGCAGTGGAAGATCTCCAAGCAGGAACACCTTTTTTAATTTGGTCGTCGATTGGTTTTTTACCAGTCCACCGATCACGATCGTTTCGCCGCTGAGTACGGTGACAATACTGTTCACCGCACGTTTGGAAGTAACCGGCGCCCGGCGACCGCCATATTCAATCCAGTCCGAAATTTCTTCGATAATCGGATTGACATACATGGTGATTTCATTACCTTCGCCAACATGCGGCACAACATTCAGTTGGATATTGACTTCCTTGTAATTAAAAGTAATTCGTTCCGTACCTCCACTGCCTCCCATCTGTTGCTGTATTTCAGGGATTGGAACTGTGGTTCCGACACTAATTGAAGATTCTTCATTATCCATGGCAAGCAGTTTCGGACTGAGTTTCAACTCAATATCTGTTTTTGTTTTCAAGAAATCCATTAACGCCAGATACTGATTGGAAGTCAGTGTTCCTGTTTTCCAGGAACCGTAAAAACCGAAATTATCTGCACCGTCCCCGATCTGAAAACGTCTCGTACTCTCATCGGAAGTATTCAGACCCTGCCCGTCCATAAACATATTGAGGGTTTGATCCCAGTCGATTCCAAGGGATTTGGTTGTCTGTGGAGAGACTTCGACCATCTTGGACTCGATCATGATTTGCACAGGAGGCCTGTCAATATCATTGATGATCGCATCGATTTCCTTGATTTTTTCTGGACGGTCTGTAACCACAAGTATCGTCGCCCGGCGAATGCCCTGAACACCCACACCTGCGGCACTTTTTCTGTTTTGACCGGCCCCTTCAAATTCAAGGAATTCCGGGCTGAATACTTCGACCAGAGAATCTGAAGAAGCAATACGTCTGACTACATTGGCCACGTTCATCGCATCTGCATATCTGAGCCTGTAAACCTTGGTCACACGTCCGCCTGAATAGGCGATCCTGACAGGTTTGATTGTGATGACGCCCCCTTCGACGAGGTATTCCAGATTATGGGTATGAAGAATGAGTTCCAGAGCCTGTTTCAACGTGACATTATCCAGGCTCATAGTCACTTCTCCAGTGACACCGCTGCCGATCACCATATTCAGATTGTTGGTTGCCGCGATCAGCCGAAGTGCATCACGTATCGAAGTACCGGGAAAATCAAAAGAAACCTGCTGATTCCAGTCAATGTTATCCGTTCCTGAAACAGATTCCGGATTGAATGTTGTAGAGACCGGCGTCATCTGAAGAGAACCGGCCGGAGGCTCTGCCACAGGTACGGGTTCCTCATATTCCCCTTGTTCTTCAATCCAGGCGGACTCCTCTTCAGGTTGAAAAACTGATTCCTCCATGGCAATATTTGTAGATTTTGGGGTGGACGTCTCGCCATTCTTGAGCTGATATACAATTGATTTTTCACTTTTAACAATATGAAATGCCTTGAAAGAGGACAGTTGCATCTCGACTTTCAGACAGTTTATGTTGCTTTGCGGGGTGACAATTCGGATATTCGTCAAATTGCCACCATTGATGTTAAAATCGTTCTGAATCGTTTCAGACTGCACTCCGCAGAACAGAAGAGCAATTTGATCATAAGAGGGTTTCAAATATCCGACCCAATTCACGTTTTCATCAAATTGTAAAACCGCTTTTTTCTCAGTCGACATCTGATCCATAACTTCGACAAGTTTGGCCGGGAACATGGATTCCGATCCGGATGCTGTAATCGTTTTATCGAGCAACCTGAAATCATTCACAGCAACGACGACCGATTTACTGCGTTTCAGAACAGCGACAGGCTGCCAATCCATATATTTCAGAATGACACGGAACACCGGAGGATTCAGATTCATTTGCTTGACAGCCACCATGGTATTCCCATTTTCATCAAGGACCAGTCTTTTTCCGTCGTTATCCTGGGCATTTCCCGTGAAATGAATATAGATTTCACTTTCTGAAATTTGGGAAACGCCGACAATGGATGCCTCATCGGTGAATTGAAAGACAGCCCAGGAACGATTTCCTTCACTGCCCTTTTTAAGAGACACAAGATCCGGCGCAGCCTGAATCTGATGAGTCATAAACAATACAAGGATTGCTTGAATCGAGTATCTTCGTAAGCGGAGACGTTTCATGACGATTCCTTCCATTCCAAGGTAAACGTTTTGCCCGATCTACGGCATGTTACCAGATTACCTTCTATGCTTTCAACGTAAATTCCATCTTTTTCTTGACCCACAGTTAAAATTACATCGTTAATCATGACATAACTTTTATTGCCCATTCTTATAATGCCTTTCAGCACAAGATTCTTGATTTCCTCCTGTTCTTTCCATACCTGGGCGCTGGCTGCTTTTTTCCTGTCCAGAAATGGATCCCTTCCCCAGGAAGCATACTGGACTTGATGGATCTCAGCCACTTCTTCCTTTTTATCTTTCTTTTCAGATCCTGTGATGCTCGCCAGAGGTTTGGCAATCTTGCTGACAGCCGCTTTCGGTGTTTTCCCCGGTTTCGCATCGTCTTTATTGCTTGTCGCCAGAATATAGACCAGTCCGATCGCCAGCACAGCCCCACCGATCATTAATGTACGTTTTTCACTTTTCTGTAATGCCATATCCACCACCTTTAAAAATGACATTATTTCTGATTATCGACTTTATCCAATTTTTCGAGGATATGGAAAATTTGACTGTGTATTTTCTCATTATCGGTACTTTCCATTATTCCTGTTAAATACATTTTTGTCATTTCGCTTTTATTCAGATTTTTCGCAAAACCGGCCATAATTCTTCCCACAAATTTTGGGCAGCCTTCCAGTTGAACAGCTTCCATTAAATACTCATGAGTCTGGTTAAAATCGAATTTATAGACCCAGTAAAGCCATCCCAGATAATAGGGGAATTCCCATCGATTTGGATTAGAGCGAAATCCTTTCTTCAGTAAATCGATGCCCCAGTCAATCTCCCCTGTCTCAATAGTGAGAAACATACCTCCAAACAGATAGGGATCGATAAAATTGGGATCCAGCGTTGTAACACGATCGATGAGCGGGCAACCATAGTTCATCAGTCCGGAATGCCGAAAACCGTAAAAAACATCTATTGAACTTTTACTCAGAAAGAGAAGTGAATCAGGAGGTTTCGGCAGATCAGATTGCCGCTCCTTTTGAACTCTGTCAAGAAACTGGATCATCATCTGGTTATGCTCTTCTTCACCATGTAATAAATCATGAGGATTTTTATGAGCCGCTTCGAACGTTTCGGGATTATCGCTGAACAGTTCATAAATATAATAGGGATTTTCCTCATCCATGGAGCGTCTTCCGATGTATAAAATACACTTAATCCACAGGTAATCTGCAACCAGGCTTCTGTATCCCATACTCAGCCATTTCAAAACCTCGCCGTTGGGTAAAAAGACAGGAGACTTGTCGACAAATTTAATATTCAATTGCCCGTCGAGATAAACTTGTGAGCCGTGAAGCATACCTACAAGTATAAGCACAACAGCCCAGAAAAGTATATGTTTGCCGATTCGATTCATCTTTTACTATCACTTTAAATCTTTTTTATTGAACACAAAAGCAGTTATCATGAAAACCAGAGAAATATAGGCAATCCCGTAAATCAACCTGAATAGGAAAGCATGGGGCGAGTACCATGTATTTTCAACGACAGTCATTTTTATGTTGAGTTTTTCAAGATTGGGGACCACATAATAGATAGCATTCAGCAACCAGTGAAAACCTCTGTCCGGATGGACCTGAACATACTCTCTTAAGAACTCGCTAAGATGACCGGTGATAAAAATAAATAATGTGGTTATGGCTGCCAGCTGCGGCGACATCACCGTCGAAAACAGCATGGAGAATCCAACGATTAGCAGAATTTCGATATAAATCAGAACGATTGCAGGAGAGAGAGAAAAATCCAGTTCCCCTTGCATGATCAGGATAACAAGAAGAAGCACGATCATCATGAAAACAAGATTCAGGGCGATTGTCAGGGCAAGGCCCAGAAATTTACCAAGGACAATATTCCATCGATGAATCGGTTTCGACGCGATAATATAAATCGTGCGCTGTTCGAATTCCTGTACCATCAGGCGAATGCCGATGAACAGGGCAATCAGCAGGCCGAATACAGACATGGCTGAGAGCCCCAGATCCTTGATGATTTTGATCTGCGCACTCATCGCCCAATCACCGATAACACTTGAAAAAACAATAATCACAACAGCAAATAGCAGAATATTCAGGAGCACGCGATTGCGGATGGATTCCCGAAAAGTATTGACTGCAATTGGCCAGATTACCATTATGATTGCCTCATTTCAGAAATAAATACATCCTCAAGACTCTTTTTTTGAGGAATGACTGAA
>JAFGJC010000093.1 GCA_016929305.1 candidate division CSSED10-310 bacterium
CAGCCAGGATTACCTGAATGATATGACCATCACGTCATTCGGGCAAAATTATCTGGGGGTGAGCTGGTATTCCTGGAGCAGTGTTACGCCGCCGCTGCATGGCGAGCCGGGTAATCCAGTGGGCGGCTCCTTCGGTACTTTCGGTATCAGCTATCCACCGGATTTTACCGCGAATTCCGACAGAATGCTGGCGCGAGTCGGCGCTGAGGTTGCTTTCAGGGATGCCGGAGATATGCCGGTCTGTATTGATATCGATCAAGGCTACTGGAGGACCGTGTTCATGTCGGTATCCTGGGGGGCTATCTATTACAATGATGCTTCTACTGGAGCCGGCATCATGCAATCAATACTGACATTTTTATGTGAAGAGTGGGTGCCGACACCAACGATAACGCCAACCGCCACACCAACGAACACACCGACCTCCACGGTGACACCCGAACCAACAATCACTCCAGTTCCCATACCCGCAACCGACGCCATCGGTCTCAGTATTCTGGTATTTGGATTATCGTGCCTGCTGATTTTCAACATCGTTACTCAGGTGCGAAACCGGAAGAAAACTTGATTACATCATTAGCGAATTAAGATAAAACATTGAAGGCACCGGTTACGGTGCCTTCATGATTTAATAATCAAATTTTTTAATCCGTTTTTACCGATTTATTTCTGATTGTGATATCGAGTATAGTTGAATATATGGTAGCGACAAATTTTCTACGCGTACACAACACCGGCAATATCATCCGTATCAGTCTGTTTGTCTGTCTTCTTCACGTTATATTTTTAGTGAGTTGCATGACTCAGGAACGCTTGAACGAACTGCTCATTTTATCGGTTAAAGAATGTGATAACATATTGACAGGACAGTATCTGGAACGAGGTGCAGATGCGAATGCAACGGACATAAAAGGATTTAGCCCGTTACATTATGCGTCAAGTTATCCTGTTGCCGAACTTTTGATTAATCATGGGGCAAATCCGAATGCTCAAAACACATATCTGGGTGAAACACCGTTGCAATCTGCGATTCTGTCGAACAACCGCAATATCGTTGAATATTTGGTGTCCAGAGGTGCAGATGTAAACCTTACGGATTTTTCCGGATCATCACCCCTTCACTATGCTGCAGCGAACCACCATGCCGATATTATCAAGGTTCTGCTACAAAATGGCGCAAAGATAAATACAACGAATTCAAATGGAATGTCACCACTGCATCTGGCGTCTGCCGGCGATTGCATCGCATGCGTGCACATGCTTTTGGACTATGGTGCACGAAATGATATTTTGGATAAAAAGAACAAAAAACCATCCGACCATGCAAAAGATACTGAAATTATGACACTGCTGAATACATTACCTGACCCAACAGCAATAATTTCAAATGATCATTGAGATTAGTGCGATTTTTCGGGTTTCAGATCTCTTTTTACAAACAGAATTTGATAACCTTCAATATCATCGACCAGATCTGCAAACAGTGTTTTTTGAAGTTCTTCAGTTATTTTGAAATCCGGATCAACATCGAGATATATCACTGCAAACGGCTGGGTCTTCCCCTGAGGTACCGCTTTTTCCAGATCAAACCCGCCGACAATCACAATTTTACCCGTATCATTGTGATCCACAAATTGCCATTGTTTAACGGGATCCCTGAAAACAATGCCAGCCCATTTCATTCCTTTATCCGGAAGCATCAATTTAAATCCAAAGGCATCTACTGGATGTGTGGTATTGTTCAAAAAAATTTCCATATTCATTTTTCCGGATTCCGGTTCGAGATAGTTGACGATAAACTGCCCGGGATGAGTGTCATCAGATTTCATTTCCGATTGAAGTCCTGTTGTTGTTTGCATGACATCATCAGCAAGACCATATCCCGTGAAACCCACGAATCCCAACAATACAATTGCAATTAAAAATGTTTTCACAAACGTTCCTCCCATTATCTCCAATTGTATAATTATAACATGATTCTTTTCCGGCTGCATTATCGAAACCTTTTTCAGCCGTTTTCTTGCATTCTCCTGAGTTTTCATTTATGCCATGCTGATGATCATCCATCATGGAGGTGTGCAATGAATTTTCCAGAAGGCTCCTTTAACATGTCCTGTCCAGTAAGATTCAGCGATATTGATGCTCATGGCAGGGCTTCCATTCAGAGTATTTTCAATTATTTACAGGAAGCGGCGGATGGGCATACACAGAAGTTGGGTATAACGGTAGATCGTCTATTGAAATTGAACATAACCTGGGTTTTATCACGATTCCATTTACGTATTCAAAAATATCCTTTATGGCGGGACGAGGTGACAATTGTTACCTGGCCTTCCCGAATGCAGGAAATGTTTGCTATCCGGGAGTTTCAGCTTTTGGATTCACAACATGCAGTTATCGGGGAGGCGACGTCATCATGGATGATTATCGATGTTAAGGAGCGAAGACCTGTAAAATTCCCGGAAATGATCCAAAGCATCAACATTGCATCGTCTCAGCGCGCTATCGATGATCCATTTCAAAAACTCAGACTGCCAGATAGCATCGATTACGAGAGCACGTTTACGGTTCGATTCGATGATCTTGATATGAACTGGCATGCCAATGCTGCCCGTTACTTAACATGGATTTCCGAATCCCTTCCTTTCCAACTAAGACAAACAAGTGTGCTTAATGAGCTGGAAATCAGTTATCGTGCGGAAACACGATATGGTGATTCTATTAACGCTCTGGTTCAACGAACGGATTCGAATGAGGAGAGTTATCTGCATCTTTTGATCAGACAAAGCGATTCCAAGGAAATAGCCATAGCCCGTACATGCTGGAAACCTATCGAATAATATGATAATTCGAATATCATTAATCTATTAGTAAGCCTTTGCGAAAACAACCTTTTGGCGGCTTGGTGAACCGCAGTGAACACACTTGCCATTTTCCATAAAATTCTTATCGTGAGGAATGCAGCGTATTGTAACCGATAGTTTTGTATTGATATCTTTTTCGCAAATGTCCCGTCCGCACCAGTGTGACAGTGCAAATCCACCATGTATTTCCGGTTTTTCTTTATTTTCAGGTGTGAAAAAAGATTCGAAAGTTTTCCAATCACTGATAGTCACTGTATATGTATCACGATACGTCTTGGCTACCTGAAACAGGTTATCCTGAATTTCGTCCAGAATACCAATGACACTCTCTACAAACGTATTCTTTGGAAGACTGAAACGATCCCGTCTGGTTTTATCTCGCCTGCCGACATATACGGTACCATCGGCTATATCACGAGGTCCGATTTCCACTGTTATAGGTATGCCCTTCTTAATCCAGTCCCATCCTTTCTCACCCGCATTCATATCCCGTTTATCCAGAACAACACCGAGTTTTTTGCCGCAGTATGTTTTTTCGCTCAGCCGTTTAGACAGCTCCGCACAATATGACATGACATTCTGTCGTTCATCATCCGATCGAATAATCGGTAAAATCGCAATGTGGTTCGGTGCGAGTTTCGGAGGCATTCGCATTCCGTTATCATCACCATGCACCATGATCATGCCGCCGATTAATCGAGTAGAAACTCCCCATGATGTTGTCCACGCAAAATCACGTTCGCCGCTTCGCGTTTGAAACTCGATCTGGGATGCTTTCGCAAAATTCTGACCAAGAAAATGACTTGTTCCTGCCTGAAGAGCTTTTCGATCTTGCATCATCGACTCAATACAGAAAGTGTTCACAGCACCGGGAAAACGTTCACCGGCGGTTTTTTCACCGGTGATAACGGGGATAGCCATGTAATCCTCGGCAAATTTCCGGTAGAGTTCAAGAATATTCAACGTCTCTTCCCAGGCTTCCTCCTTTGTTTCATGTGCGGTGTGACCTTCCTGCCACAGAAATTCCGTTGTTCGTAAAAACAAGCGGGTGCGCATCTCCCATCGGACGACATTAGCCCATTGATTTATCAGGATTGGCAGATCACGATAACTTTGAACCCATTTGGCATATGTCGCACCGATAATCGTTTCGGAGGTCGGGCGGATAACGAGTGGTTCTTCAAGCTCACCCGCGGGTATCAGATCGCCTCCCGGACCGGATTCCAAGCGATGATGTGTTACCACAGCGCACTCCTTGGCAAATCCCTCAACATGCTGAGCTTCCCGCCGAAGATACTCCAAAGGAATAAACAACGGAAAATACGCATTGACATGCCCGGTAGTCTTGAACATCGCGTCAAGCGTTTCCCGAATGTTTTCCCACAGTGCATATCCCCATGGCTTGATGACCATACAACCCCGCACAGGGCTGTTCTCCGCCAGATCAGCAGCGCGAATGACCTGCTGATACCATTCCGGATAATCTTCCATTCTCGTCGGTTGAATTGCCGTTATTTCCTTGCGTCTCACAAACATCACCTTTCCTAAATAATCATATAGACATCATCGGCAAAAACGTAAAACTACATCTTGAGCCACCCGATACTCATTAGCCGATAACTATGTCATGTAAAACGATTCAGGTCCAGTTTTTTTTATTGTTTATTAACTTTGACGACCATTGCGGTTACATCGTCATTCTGTGCCGCACTGCCACGGAACGTATGCACTGAATTTAAAACCGCCTTCAAGACGTTTTCAGCAGTACGATCACGGTTTTTCTTCAATATTTCAGGAACGAATCGCTCAAATGTTTCGCCGTTTTCATTTTGTGTTTCGATCAAACCATCCGAAAACACCGACACGATATCTCCAGGATTCAACAGTTCACGTCGTATATGATAGGAAGGCGGCAGCGTGATTCCCAGCGGCAGCGAACTGGGCAGTATCGCATCGCAACGATTTTCCTGGCATCTGCAAATCATCGGAGCATGGTGACCGGCAAGACCGTATGTCAGTAAATGTCCGTCATTCTCGAATAAAAGATAAACGGCAGTCACAAAGCTTTGCTGTGGTGTGGCACGTAGCACCTGATCGACGGAACTCAGGACTTTTTCCGGAGACGAATCATGGGTAACGCTTGCCCGAAAAGCTCCTGAAACCAAAGATGCCAGCAAAGCACTGTCCACACCATGTCCTGCCGCATCTCCAAGTATCATGGCCAATCGTCCGTCAGGCAGACTGACGATATCATAAAGATCGCCACCAACATGATTTGCTGGATGACAGGCTGCGGCAATATCAAAAATATTAGTATCCGGTATCTTTTTGGGTTGCAGACTGCGCTGCATTCTCCGCGCCAAATCAATTTCCTGCTGCAATTTTTCAGCTTCCCATTGAGCGGTTACATCTCGAATCGATAAAAGATGAAGTTTTTTGTTTGCCTGATCCAGAGAAATACCGGAATAACCTGTCGTTAACCGTTTATCAACATTGATATTTTCAAACGGTCGATACGGTCTGACCATAGCGATCGCCCGCATCAGCTGCCCATTGTGCCGGGTCAGCCAGATCGTTCGAGCGGCTTGATCCGGATCATATTCCTTTTTATCAGATATAAGATTTTTCAGCCAGATTACAAGATCGGATGGAAGAAAATCGGAAAGCGGTATCCCTTCACTTTGCGGTGTATCGATTCCAAACCATTCCCGGCATCTGTCGTTGATTTCGTAGGCCTTTTCCCGCGTTATCAGAAGCAACGCTCCCGGAATCGTAGCCCATAAACGTTCTGATCGATTGGCATACCAGTTTAAACCCAAGCGGAGCAACATACTTGAAAAAAGCAGCAAAACGGCTGCGATTGTCTGTTTGAAATTGCTTTTAGATAATTTGTCCGGTTTGGCAGAAAAAAGAACACAGGGAGAATCCCATAAAATCGCCTGATTTTTTAACCGGTTATCACCATAAGATGCCACATGTCTTTGATGAATTCGCAAGAAAAAAACCGTACGCCAGCCAAACGTTTCATAGAGTTCTTTGAACATGTCATCTTTTGACGCATCCAGAGTTCCGACGATCCATCGAACCTGTTTTCCTTCTGAGAACATGGTGTCGATATGTTTCTGCAACAAATGCCCGTTAGGTTCCTTGGAAAGATTATACAACAGTTTGTAACCGACATCTTTTGGCAAAAGTGATAGAAAGGTTTCCCATGAGGAATTCAAATCAAGAAGACCGGACCAGTTCATGAGCTCCTCATCCTGAATCATGTTTTGAATATCCTGAAGATTCCTCTCAAAAAATTCCCAAATATTCCTCATCGTTCATCTCCCTGTCCGGCAGAACTATAACCGTCTGATCCCGAAGATTCAATGTTGTATTAATGATTCAACCGGCACCTGCATATATAAATCGGCCGTCGATATCCTTGAGATCTCGACGGCCGGATTCTATACCTTCAGTATATCAATGACGAATACCATCTACAAACATGATCGGCGTCATACCTCCACCTTTATGCACATTAATGACAGGGCTGTCCGAGGAACGCACAACGCCGCCAGTGTAAATTCCCCCATAACAGTAGAAATTCACATTGATTTTCTTTTTAGCGAACGCAAGCTTTTCACCTTCAAAAACCGGAAGTTCTTCTTCGGGGATCGTCACGGCTTCCTGGACGACAAACTTACCTTTCGGAGCACATGCTTTATCCACCCACTGTTCCCACTCTGAAGATTCTGTTGCATAACCGACAATAACATCTTTACCACCATATTGATCTATGGGTTTTAGTACAAATTTGTTTTTGTTTTTACCGACATAATCCTGAAGATCTATGATATCACCGTAAAACTCCGTTTTTGTTTTCTCAAAAACGCGTGTCCAAGGGAGATACTTTCGAATGACATTTCTTTCTTCGTCTGTAAACAATTTTTTCATCTCCGGCATCTGCAACACGGCAAACACAGATTTGTTGGCAGCCAGCGTGGAGTTTAAGGGATTGACCATGCAGACTTTTTGGTCACGCAGAGCGGCTATAATTGGTTTAATGCCTTCCATATGGTGAATCCAATCCCCAATCCATCCCCTTCGATAAATAATATCCGGCTCAAGTCCTGATGGCGTTTGCAAGCGTCCTCCGGAGTAAGTCCATTCGGTAGTTCCGCAAAACTCCGCATTAAACCCAAGATGTTTCAGCCAGGCAACGATTGCATGAAATTCCGGAGTTGTTCCGCCACCGGCGCCTGCACTGATACAAATATTCGGGAAATCTTTTTTCCCGCCCCATTCCTTATAGCAGGTCATGAGCATTCTGAGGATCTGCCACATGATCAAATCCCGGCCGACAACAAATTTTTGACATAGCTGTTTAAATATATCCGACTGTTGGATGAGATCACCTTGAACGTCGGAATACATTGGACCACCCGGGCTGTCTGCGTTGAATTCAATATACAGAAGTTCGTCATCCGTCATGAAGGCGTCATTACGAGTAATTTGAACCCGATTGTGATATCCCACAGGAATATCCGCCAATTCGGTTTCTTCCGGCGACAGGTAAAACAGTGATCGTGTTTCGGGATTGGTGTAATAGAGATTTGCCATTTTGTTCATGACCCGCATCAAAACTTCAGTCGTCCAACGGATTTCCGGCATACGAGCACCATCAATAAAATACGGTTTCACATAGAGGGGCATGGGACCGCTGCCAAAAGTACAGCCTTTAGCAGACATACCTTCCGTTAATGTTTTATAAACACCATAAGGATTGGAATTATTTTCCAAAATCCGCCGAAACTCAGCGTTAATCTGGTCAACAAGTTTTGTCATGATATCAGCTCCTTTCTGCATTGCTTATTTGCGAAATCGATATGCACTTCAGATAGTCTCGCACCATATCACGACCTTCTCTGAAAGACCAGAAGAAATAAAGGGCCGAACAGATACAATAAAACTAATCGCTCTGGAATATTGCACTCTTCAATGTTGTCACGGGATAATGGAATCCAAGATCAATGTCGCCGTCATCCTGATGGGCCGTCATTGACGTCGAACCCCAATTGACGGGCAATCCTCCACGGTCTTTACATGGTGATTGCTCGCTTAAAAGGAAAAATGATTCGAATCCCGGATCCTTGCTGATACAATCCACCAATCTGATGTCGGGATTCATGGCTCCGGATTGATTGCCCCAAATATTGCACTGCCGAATACTCGGACACGGCATCATGTCCTCATGACCGGGTTTTGTAAGACAGGCTATTCCATATCCTTGATTGCCAGAAATGATGTTGTTGATGATAATCGGCGTGTTCTGATCGCCCCGTTCCCAGATACAGCGGATACCATCACCATAATTACCGTGAATGGTATTCCCGCAGATATAGGGAGCCAGACGTTTATCATCTGACCAGTCATATGCCTGCCAGCATAAAATCCCGCTGCTGTCTTTGCGGCCCGATCTTCCATTTCGAATGATGAGATTGTTGGTAATCTCTCCCACGGACGCATGATGAGCGATAACGCCTAGCCAGAGATTATCATGTATGATGTTATCTCTGACAATGGATTTCGTTTCACAGCATCCGACGCCAATCGTATTGTCATACACATCGTTGAATCGAAAAACGGGAAATTTTCCTTGAGCACCCGCTGCACATAATCCGACCATTCCAAATCTATGCCCGTAAACGACGTTATTCAGGATTTTTGCAGGACCCGTCACCGTTATTCCAGCGGTATTTTTTGGAAAAACTCCCGGATACGGTAAATTCGTATAACCTACCGCAGATTCATGAATTTGTTCATCCGGATTATTGCAGACCGTAAAACCCTGAAAAACTGATTCACTTCGAATCAAAACCGTCATTTTCCGTGGATCATTTGCAGGCCGCATGATCTCCGTGCTGTCCGATCCCTCGCTGCTGTGCAGAAATAGTTTGAGGTGTGCCGGTATAAGAACAAATTCCCGATAAACGCCCGGCATCACCACGATTTCATCACCGGACTTTACCGCAGGGCAGTCAATAGCCTGTTGAATCTGATCAAAATCAGCATCACCTATCGACGACACATGCCATGTCCTAGCAAATAGAGTACTGCCTAACAGTGTCACCATTCCGATAACCATCCCAATCTGTTTTATGCTTCTCATAAAATGACGCCTCCTTTCAAAACCTTTCATCCCAAAAAGAGTCTTTTCAATGGTACTTTTGTGCAAAATTTATTCGATCCCCGAGATCACTCACGCACATTCGGGATTCAATTGACAGAATGCACCTGTTGCCCGCTCAATGGATAATACCTTCTCTCACTCTCACTTACTCAGTGTCGTGAATTTGATTGTTGACGTGCTATGTGCCACAGTATTTCTTGGTTGACATATCTGGGAAGTACGAATCGAAATATGGAAGTAACCAAGATTCCAAAACAATATGTTTACTGTCTTATATGTACGGGTTTTTTGGTTTTTCTGGGATTAACGATATTTATCGGACATCTGGGTGACGATTTCGTGCATATCGAAATTTTCCGGAATGAATCATTACCGGATGCCTTTATAAACATCTGGTTAGGACGGATGTATTCCGATAAAGCTGATCATAATTACCGCCCCGTTCCAAATACATTGTTTATGCTTCAAAGCAAGTTAAGTGTTCATCCTGGAATATTTCATGTTTTTTCAGCGCTGTTACACGGCTTTTCAGTCATTATGCTCTTCCGATTCATTAAACATCTCGGCATTTCCCCCGATACTGCGATCATCACTTCGGCAATTTTTTTGTTTTATCCTGGATTGATGGGTGCCGTTCTCTGGTCATCAGCCCAGGCAGATCTGTTGGTGTCCTGTTTTATCCTTACAGCAGCTGTTTGTTTGTTGGATTCCCGACGTTCGCTCTTCCTCATATTTTCTTGTCTTGCGTTTCTATCCAAAGAGAGTTCGATTGCGGTCATCCCCATATTTATCCTTTTGATTATCGAACGTTTTGCAAAAGGTTCCCGGGGGA
>JAFGJC010000094.1 GCA_016929305.1 candidate division CSSED10-310 bacterium
GATAATTCAACTCTTATTGCTTGTCAACAAACGAAGAATCCATCAAAAGAAGCAGCTATATTAATTGCCAATGGCAAAGTTGTTGCGTGGTTCCAAGATCGTAGCGAAATGGGTCCTAGATCTCTCGGGAATCGAAGTCTCCTTGCAGATCCACGATTACACGCGATGGCGGACTTCTTAAACCTTAAAGTTAAAAATAGAGAATCCTTTAGACCATATGCTCCGAGTATACTGAATGAATATATCCATGAATGGTTCGATCTATCCCTAAATAGTCCATTCATGTCTTTTGTTGGTAAAGTGCTTCCTGACAAACGTCGGTTGATTCCAGCAGTTGCTCATATTGACGGGACAGCTCGTTTACAATCAGTTTACCGTGATCAAAATCCTCTATTTTACTCCCTGATAGACTATTTTCGTGAAATAACTGAGGTTCCTTTATTATTGAATACTTCTTTTAATCTTGCCGGGGATCCTATTGTTGAAACCCCTGAAGACGCTATTAAATGTTTTCTGAAATCAAACATAGATTGTTTATTCCTCCACGACAAACTAATCACAAAAGTCAATTCACATAGTGAGGGAAACTACATAAGATGGAGCAATAAATCTCTAACTGAGTGATTCTGAAGTTTTTTCTACTATTTTAAGAGTTGAATTGTTAATGATTTTCGTGTATATCATTGTTTCAGATAATACGCCTTACCTGAAACAACGGCAAAATTCAGAGGGAGATTACGACATGCTAAATGAAAGATCGCGACATCCTTAATGAAAAACCGAAAGGTCAGAAAATGACTAGGAAACCCGCAAGTAAGACAGAAAATTCCGGGTCCGGTGATTCACTGATCCTATCACCTCATTCCGGTCAGATTTCTCCAAAGTTTGATGCAGGTAACATGTTGGGACGCGTTTTTGACCAGGCGGAAGCCGATCTCCGTGCCTGGGCGCAGCTCTATCTCGGACTCCAGGTTAAGGGAGTAAAATCTCAGGAGACATTCCGGCAGACATCAAATGACCTGACGGATTTCCTCAGGTTTTTTGATTCGTACTTCCACTGTTTCGATCTTTTCAAATGGACTCCCCAGGCAACGAAGCGATACATAGAGGATTTGCAGGAGCTCGGTCGGAAGCCGGCAACGATTTCCCGGCGGCTCATTTCGATCCGTGCTTTCGGTGGATGGATTCTTTCACACCGACCGGATCTATATCCGCTCGGGGACCCGACAAATCACATAAAACTGATCAACGTCAATTTAAAATGATCTCAGAAGTAATTGAACGCTTGACATAAAACCGCCTGTTCAGGATGCCATTCGACCTAAATGCTTGACCGACCGCCAGATCAAAGCCGTTTTGGATGTCGTCAGCCAGCGGATCACACTAAAAGAAAATCATCCGACCGGTAGAAAAAGTGATCTTCGCCCCCGCAGAGATTTTGCCATTATCATGCTTCTCTTGAACGGAGGACTTCGGCGAAGTGAAATCTGCGATTTGGATCTGGATCACCTGCAGGGCAAGAAATTGATCAACGTGAAGTGCAAAGGGAATTTCTTCCGGAACATCACCTTGGGAAAAGAAACGGTCCGGGTGATTGAGGAATATGGAGATAGAACGAGATCTTGATTCTGAATTTTTCACTGATTCCCCAGCATTATTTCTACCGACTCACACCAAACTCCGGAGAGGTTACTCCGGCAGGCTGGCTTCACGCACAATCAACGCCATAGTTAAAAAGCTGCTGTCGAAAGTGAATGAGGATCTTTCGAAAACGAATGAATCGATAGACCCGGCAGATTTCCACCCACACGCGTTCCGGCATACTCACGCCTATAAACTGATTGCCAAATCCGACATCGCCCAAGTCCAGAAACGACTAGGACATAAGCGACCAGATTTGGTAGTATTGTATGCTCAGATGCCGGAGTCTGAAGAGATTGATTTGATCAATGAGGTGGAACAAACATGACACTCGAAGAGAAACTACTGAAGAGAAGAAAGTTTTCAAAAAAACTAACTAACGATCAGCTTCTGAGTAAATTAAAGCAAATGGTCTTATTTTTCACCGAAGACTGGATTCTCTCCGACAGAGATCATCCCGTTCAAGCCTTATTGAATCGAAAAGATACTCTTTCAACCATCGAACTCTTTTCTCTTGGCGATGCACTAGAACATTTAAGCAAGATAAACCCTGATTGGGTTAAACGAAAGGTCTCTGAAATAAAAGATCCTGACCGAAACATCAGAACAGGGGCTCTCTTTGAACTAACCGGATTGAATTTTCTTACAAATAAAGAACAGACTGTTGAACCAACACAGAGAGGTTATCCGGGAGTAGACGGTATCATTACCCTCAAATCGGGTTATCGACTCAATCTCTCCATGAAAAACTATGGTATTTCAGTTCATAATTCCGATTTTCTTGCAACTTCTTCCTCTTTTTTACCAAGCTTCACAAAAATTTGTAGTGGCAAAGGAATTAATTTTATAAAGACTGCTATTGATTTCCCTTCTATTCCCAAAGATCAAGATTGGTTACTCGTCGAAAAATTTCTTCCTGACATTTTAGACAATTTTGAGCAGGATGCTCTTTTTGTCCATTTTACAGACAATCACATGGATTTGTATGTGGATGATCTCAGAAAAGAGCACAAAGATCTTTTTCCAGAAAAATTCAATTTTCAAATAACAATGTCATCTGTTTTTCATAAAAACGAAAAAGACAATCTGCTGTCAAAACTCTCTGAAGCAGCAGATAATCTGGAGAAAAAAGTTTTTAAGCAAAAAGCTCCTGAAGAACACGACCTTTATATGATTTTTATTCACCTATACCAGAATGCTTCATGTCCTAAATGCGTTGATTGGGCAGAATGGTATTTTACGGAATTTCCGGACTCTCCTCTTGATGGAATTATCTTTTATCAACCATCTTGTGTGATCGACCCAGCAAATAACACCTCTCATCTTCAGCATTATTTTAAAATCGTTGAAAGTGGCAAGTTCAAAGCTCTGAAGGAGAAAGATCCCACCATCAATGTGAGTTTCACCATACCTGTTGGCATTATATCCCCTGAACCTGCTCGCTGGATAATTCACGCACAAAATCCTTCCTCTGGCGAGATAAAGCAAATCGATATCACAGACAGATATGTTTACCAGACCGGACATCTATATGAATTCACACCTTTTGGTCAAGAAGGAAGGTCATCAAAACTTTCTCAGGGCATATTCAGGCACGCTGTTATGGAGATTCGCCCTGATTATCCTCCGTGTATTTACTCTGGTCCATTTTCAGCGGACGATGAATTATTAATTCTTTAGATTTTAAGGAGTATTTCATGGCAAAAAGAAATGTCTACCATGTCACGAAAAACGCCAAAGGCGGTTGGTATGTAAAAAAACAAGGAGCCAAACGGGCTTCAACAAATCAACCCACCAAAGCACAGGCAGTTTCCAAAGTACGATAGCTGGCAGAAAATGAAAAGCCCGGTCAATTGGTTATCCACAAACAGAATGGTCTAATTGGAGTCGACTCACGAAACGGAAAAAATCGTACGCTAAGCCCTGTTTAAAATTCTGAATTAACTCAACAATATGAGTTAATCACGGGCAGAAATATTCGAATACTCCATCACTCGAGATGAAACCAGCTAAATCCAAACCCATCTGGTCGATAGAGAGAGGACTCTGATCCCAATTTTCACAATCCGAACAATTTACTCTAAAAAGAATCCTCACAAAACTGCCATAGCTATCAATCGGGATTTCGGATCCAGAATCAGCTGAACCAGATATAGTGACTCGACGGTTCTTTGGCCCTCCTGCTAGACGGCAATCCCAGTCGCTCCAGCCAGGATTGATATCTCCGGGTTCACAACCAACGTATTCAAGCATATCTCCATCGTACCTCATTCGAATTCGAAACCTATCAATTGCTGTAAAGGCATTATAAACAAAAAGGTAAACTTCAATAATCTCTCCATCACATCCACTGGCATCTTCTACCCAAACATAATCATCAGGAACAGGTGTTTCCGTGGGGGTTGATGTGGGAGTAAATGTCGGTGTGGATGTTGGCGTTTCCGTTGGTGTAAATGTCGGTGTTTCCGTTGGAATAGGCGTTGGTGTTTCTAGGTCATCTGACCATATTTGAATTTCACCTATTGCTGATCTAGACCAGCAGCCATGGTTTTCCCCTGCCGAAGTGCTGATCATTGCAAATGCTTTAACTTTTATTACTCCATCAATTGGAATCGAGTAACTTACCTGCCCGGTATCTAGATTCACGCCATAGGCTTCGACATCATCTCCCGTGTACCAATGCCAATGGTTAACATAATAAGATTCTGTCAAAATCTCATAACCGTTTCCGCTATCAACTGCGATATAATATTCAACGTGAATATCATGGTCATATTTTCCGTAAGATAGTCCTGAAACTTTTATTTGATACTCCAATCTGATTACGTCAAAAGCTTGGTTTAAAACATGCTCCGACTTGATGTAAGAAGTGTTGTTTGTGTCTTCAAAAAAAGTACTCCAGGATCCATCATGAGAACTAGGCCCGTTCCCGTTTCCAGTGTAGAATGGTGTTGAAAAAGCAGATCCAACCTCGTTCACAAAAATATCAGCAGAAGCGAGGGAATACGTACATAGCACCACGATCAAAGTCAAAAAAATCATTTGTTTCATAACGCCAATCCTCCTTGGTTGTGCCTCGCGGCATAAAAAGTTAATCGTGTACCACACACCCCTTGATTCCTAACGAGCGGTAAAAGTCCCGCCCAAAGTTGATTACCTAATTTACCTGGTCTACTTGTGAGAATGCTTTTGAATATAAGGTTCATTTGACACCTCCTGATAAAAAGTTTTGCAGCAATATTGACAAAAATGGCTCATTTGCTCTATGTTTGAGGATAGTATGAAAATTACGTTTATCAACTTGATCACCAAAACCTCTGAGTATCCTCAAGGATACTCTCCTCTATTGATTATACCAAAAAACACACAGAGATTGGCAGATTATTCAAAAAAAATGCTTATTTGCGAGGCTGTAAATGAATATATTTTTTCGAAAAACGCAACAATGTGCAAAGCCGGCATTAATTAGGTAAAAGATAGCCAAAATGTAGCAAGTTGAAAGGGGTTGTTATGGAAGGAAAAGATTGGGAATTAATGTTAGATGTAGCAAAGATGCGTTTTTCTAATTACCCGCCTGTATCGATAGGCAAAATTCTAAAAAAACATAAAGAACTGAACAATATAACAGCTATATCTCGTTTATTAAAAACCGCTTACGAAGAGAAAGTATTTGAAATCATCTTTAACGACGTGCCTAAAACTGAACCGAAAAGAATAGATTGGCTTGAAAAGGAGTTAGAGGGCTGCTTTCCATTAAACAAGGCAATAGTTGTAGACATTTCTGAAGTTAAGGAAGAGTCTGAAGAGAAAGAAGATGATAGAGTTCATGAAATGCTGGGGATAGCTTTGGCGCTTAGTCTTCAAAATTATTTTAGACCTGGGGATATTATCGGCGTGGGTTCTGGCCGTGGTGTGTATAATTTTGCACAAAAGATGCGCGAGTTGAAAATCCCAAAAATTCACAATACACAAGTTGTTTCTTTAGCTGGATCCATGTCTGTCCGACCTCATGCAGGATTATTTCAGGTTCTTGATGCTGATGGCGCAGCCTTGCATCTAGCAACGGCACTCGGATGCTTGCCACCAAAAAGACTTATTCTGCCGGCTGCTTTTTCCAATAGAAGCATGCTTGAAACTTGTCTAAGAGAAGGCACCGGGGAAAGGTTGTATCAGAAAAATTGGGAAAACCACCCGAATGAGTATTGTCCTAGCGTGGCTATTGTAGGAGTGGGAAGTCTTGCGCTTGAAGGAAAGCATCGTTTTATATGCCACGACAAAGAGGATCGCGAAGTTGGTCCAGATAATTTTAGGAAGAGCTTGGAACAACTTAAAGAATTTATTAATGATGTTCAAAAAATCATCGGAGACAAAGGTTATTGCCCCGTTGGAGATATTTGTAATCGTCTGTTTTTTGTTCCCCCTCCACCCATTATCAATAATTTAATAGAGAGTAATATTGAGAAATATAATAAACTATCTAATGAAATCAAAAGAATTATAAAAACCTTGAATGAGCTTATCGTGTCTGTTACGACAAAACAGCTTGATATGATAGATACCGTTGTTGCTATCGCTGGTGGAAAGTTCAAATTACACGCTATTAGCGAATCTATAAGTCGAAAACGGAAATACCCAATAAAAAGCAATAACATAGGTATGCCGCTTATAAATATACTTTGCACAGACAATATAACAGCAGGAAATTTGCTTGGTTTCGTTAGGTCAAAAATTGCATAATTTTATTACAATCTCCATAAACGGACCAGCGGGGTCATTTGAGCAGAAACCTACGGTTTCATCTTGAATTAATCTATTGAAAATCACAAGAAAGCCAACTCCATTGCTTAAAACAGAAAATGGTAACCTTATACGCCATAAGGCTTGACAAGGGATCAGGTTGTCGTAAGAATGAGCAGAAAACCGATAAAAAATCCGAATGTCTCTGATGGGCTGAGAGAAAAAATGGGCAGAGACAATCTCCGTCCATCAGTATAATCCACTTGCCTTTGCGCTCAGAGTGCTCTCCAGCAGAGCCTTATCCTCCAGGCAAGCGTTTTCCATTATAGATCAAGAATTACCAAGAATAAAATTTGACTCTTCCATATGGACTCGGAATTGCTGGTACTCGCACCCGGAATAGATGCTCGCGAGGGACCGGAATGTGTGCTCGCGTTCCTCCGGATTCACTGGCCCAACTTGACCGGAATATGCAGGACAAACTGAGTTCCCGGATAATTGTAACGAGGAAGGCGGTATGACGCCCAATCTAGTGTAGAGATCGACTTGCTGTTTAGTCATTTCAATCATCATAGAACAGCGTGCTGAATTGCGATCGACAGTGATCATCAGCCAAATCCCGATAGAAAAGTGGCATACCGTCATCGGCGATTTTACGCTGGGCGACGCCATCCATGATAGGCTTGTCCATTGCTCACATAAAATAATCCTCAGGGGTGAGTCCCTTCGAAAGAGAAGAAAGCCAACTTCAAATTCCTCTCCTGAACAGGAATAAAGACATACAAAAGGATCAGTAATTGGATCCTCTCCTTTATATTGCACAGTCGCAGGGGGCATTTCATCCCCCTGCACACCCCGATCAACTTTTTAAAAAAGTTGAACAAAACTTTCCGGATTTCTTTCAGATAAGAAAGACAATTAAGAATTTTCCTTCGGATTTTATCCTGGCCGCACCAATCGGATTGCACGGCCTCATTCAATCGGATTTGGTGGCCGCGTTCCTTCAGATTTGGTGGATCTCACCCTTCGGAATATGCAGATGTTCCTCAAAAAGCACCAATCCTGCATTTGCTGGATCCTATTTCGTCGTTAAAGACTGGAAATATTTTACTCGAATCCCAATCAATGAGCAAATTTTGTCCTATTAGTTTCATCAATGTTGAAGTCCGAACACCGATACTAAAATTAGGCTGGATTTTCATTGTTCATCAACTATATCAAAAGGGAGTGTAAATTTCTCAGGCTGTTTTTTCTTTTGATTTTTTCCGGCAGGAATCATAAACGCGCCTGCTTCTTCCAGCATAGTCGGAGTGATGGTCGAACTTTCGCATATTTTTTCAAGTATATCAGCCTGTTGTTCCTCTTGATCAACCAATAAACCGAGGACGTTGATTACATTGATCAATTCAGTCGTATATTCAGCAATCCAGTGATTGGGTTGGATATTTTCTAAAGGTGAGGGTGGTCTACGGTCACCTATGATTGGCCGAGAGCGATCTGCTTTTCTATAACTGAACCAGTGCAACAGCACTTGTTTACCAGAAACCTCGTAGTTCCAGACCTCAGGTTCAACATTTTCGACAAAGCCTGATCCGATGAGTAATCGTTTTTTGCTTTCGTCATAATCAATCGTGTTTGGCATGTCGCCCGAAGTATTCGGAATCGCACCCTCCTTAGGAATAAAAGGTCGCCGTCCCTCTGGAAGTCGAGGTGGTTGTGCCGGACGGCCATTAGAAGGATCTATCATACGCTCTCCGAATGTGTGGAGCCAAATGACGTTTCTACCTAATTCGACTGCTTCAAGAAACAGAATTCGATCTGATGTGATCGGTATACGTAACCCGGGTTTTGATAAATCTTCTTCAAAACGCAAAGTATAGGCTGGGTTCGCAACAACTGTGGCAAGGTATGCAAAAAAATCCTCTGGGTTTACATCAATCTCGATCACTTGTTTCAGATAAGCTAATAAATTTGGTCGTATGTTTGTAATGGAATCAGACCACAGGGGAAACACTCTACCTCCAAATGAGCCTTTGTAATGATCCAGGTCTGGTATCAGTCCTGTAAAAGTAATCCCAGGGCCACTTGATGGAGAAGATCTCGACAAAACGGTTAAATATATTTGTCTGTCTGAGTGCCACTCCCAGAGTGTGGGATTTGGTCTATTAATTAGACGATAATCCGGAATAATCCACTGACGATCAAAAGAGCGAAAGCCATAAGGGATAGGCGGAACACACTGATCTTTGTCATCGGCAACAGGAATTTTACGAGGTTTGAAACCTGCAAGTGCTTTTGTAAGGACTTTCTTTGAATGCCTATCGCCAAGTTTTTCACCGCTCAAATGAGGATGAAATAATTCTTCCATTTCATTCGCCTCGGAGTTGATTAATCTTTGCCAGCGTCGATGTAGAGTTTCAGTATCCGGTGAAATTATCCAAGTTCGACCGGGCATCACGCCAGAACCATTGTAAATGAACAAGTCTTTCAATGCTGGATAGTTTGCCCACTCACCTTTTGAGGCAGGTAGAAATGGTGAACGCCATTCATTGGAACAATCTAACCAATTTGTATCGATCAGAGAGATTTTATTTAGAGACTCAAATTTATTATTTCTGTGACCAGTAGGTAGCTCATGGAAGCGCACCTTCGCCGGTTTACTCTCTTCATTATCACGAGATCGCGAGGCAAGCACAATACATACCGGCTGCTGAACATCTTGAAAGATCCGAGTATTCACGTTTGGCTGATGACCTTCGGGAGAACAGTCGATTACCCATATATCATCGCACTTCTGGCGAAGGTATTTTCGCATTTTTTGGAATCCGGGACCGTTAAGAAATCCTGCTACTGTGATAAAGCACACAATTCCCGTTTTATTTCCCGGACCGTGATCGAATACTTTCCAAGTTGCCCAGCGCCAGAAATAAATGTAAAGATTTCTCAAATGCTTGGCATGAACACCAACCTTCCATTCACGCGGCGGTATCCACTCATCAAGTGGCGCTTTCTCTCCTTTTTTACCCTCAACCCAACCGCCAAGTCCTTTAGCTTTTTCTTTGTAGGGTGGATTACCTATGACCACCGTTATTGACTCTTCCCGCTTTATTTTATTTGCATCTTTTCTTGATTGTGCAATAGGAGCAAGAATTCCTGGAATCCAGCCCTCATCATCAGCTGGATTGCCAAGAGTATTTGTTACAAACATTCGGATTGGATTTTGGGGTTGTGATCCTGTAAGCGAAACGATTTCAGCAAGTATACGCAACTGAGCTACTGCGAAAGGTCCGAGTTGAATCTCGAAGGCGATCATCCGTTTTATAGCGGCAGTTATTGCTTCAGATACAGCACCTTCACCTTGATCTGTCGTTATTATTTCTGAAATTTTCCGGAGCAGTCCCAGAATGTAAGTTCCTGTTCCAGTTGCTGGATCAGCAAATGTTACAGCAGGAGTAGCAATACCTGCAAACAACTTGAATCGAGAACTTTTCAGAACTTCATCCACATAACCCACCATTGCATTAACTACTTCGGGTGGGGTGTAAAACGAACCGGTTCGTTTTCTGAGTCTATTGTCATATATTTCAAGAAAATCTTCATAAAAATAAAGCCACGCCTCTTGTTTACCCTTGCTTATTTTCTGCCAATCGACTGCATTCAAAACACGAGTCAGGGTTCCAAGTGAAGTTTTCAACGTTTCTTGGTTCTCAGCATTGTCGGTCAAGAGCCGCAACGCTGATCCAATCAATGTGCTGGTTTTTGAAAGATCACGAGCGACACTTTCAAATCCGTCAATTATGTTTATGCTCATTGCCCGAGCCATTAACAATCCGAATGTCACAGCTTGCGCATATCCATCAGCAAACCGTTCATCAGAAGCTTCGGGGAAAAGAAGCCTACGCCAGTCTACAGCAAGCGAAGTTAATGCCTCACTACCCAATGTCAGTTGTTCGGTCACTTCATCGCGTAATAATCGGCACAGGCGTGCGCTAATCCTGGCAAGCTCTTTCGCGCTTCGCGGAGGAATCGGTTCCCATCTCAGGAAATTTTCAAAAAGTTTTAATAAATCCTGAGTTGCCTGAAGGTTGCGTCCTGAAGATTCGATATCGCCAACAAGATGAACGATCGAATCGATTATTTTCCCGTCGCGCCAGAGGCTAAACGAATTTCCATCAGAATAGATTAAATTCGGGAGAGAACTGAGTTTCTTCCACTGCGATTTATCATGTGGATCTTTGAATTTCCGGGGATCAGCTCCCTTACCTGGTGATTTCAGTTCTATGAAACCTACGAGATTCTTGTTCACAGTAATTGCGTAATCAGGCCGTGTTTTTAAATCACTGATTGACGATTCACCAACAGCTGCAACCGCATTCTTTCTGTAATTACATAATTCAGCAATATCTTTGAGTAACTGCTCAAATGGTGCACGGAGTTGATCCTCTGGTTCACCAATTGCTCCAGGATTCGCCAGCTTTGCTTTAACAGAAGATCCAAATTGCGAAACAGCAGATTGTAATGTCAATTCCATCCGAAACAGTACCTCCAATCAATCGCCAGACTCTTTCAACCACTTGAACAATCACGCCCTTTTAAAAACAGATAATACTTGAAGTTGTCGCTCAACTAAAGAACCTTATTAAAAAAATTGCATCGCGACTTTCCAGTTGTCATCTACCAGAATTTTATTTTCCAACAGTCACCCCTGGTCTCGCTGGTGGAGATGTCGGCATTCCGGTAGTCCCTTCAGACACCTCCTCGATATCCACGTATACAGGATCTCCATTTTTCAACGACAGAAGATCTGATAGTTTTTCTATCGATAAAAGTTCCAAAATGCTGTTATCAGGCATTTTGTTTCTGAAATGCCCGCCCCGGTAAATCCAAACCACAACCTCAATTCCGTTGATTTCGGTTACTCGCGCAGTCGGTGAAACGTGATTCCCATGTTCATACCGTTTGACGCTTTTTCCTCGTTTCCTCGCCATTTCCCGGAATTTCTCATCTCCAGGCGGTTTGTAATCGCCAGATGTCAATCGAATATTGAAAGTCCCTGGGCAGCATTCTCTTATTTGCGGAAACTCTTGACAATCATTGCAGACCTGTTGCCAGTGCTCCTTCACAAATCTCTTGCCCCGCTCTTGATAGAGACCATTTAATCTCATTTCTATCCCTCCTAAATAATTCCTTCAGACAAAATTCTTTAGACAACCAGGATCACAAGAACTTAAAAAGTCATCGTTATCGATGAATCTTTGTGCAAGACAACCGGAACGACATAATGAATAGCTTGCACAATGGGAACATTCCGCAGGAGGTGAATAATCTCGATATTCTCTGATTTTTCGCAGATATGCGGATTTTTCCCAGCAAATACGTAATTTACTCGTTGCCAAACTCGAATATTCTTCAGAACCTGCAAATTGCGTCGAGCTGATTCTCTTGAAAGCATCACATGGTACGATTCTGAGATCCGGCAAGATTGTTAATCTGTCAATTCCTGCCATGCACTCGGGTTGGGAATTCAGCATGAAAAAATTGTACGGCGATCCAGTTCTGATAAATTCCGGAAATTCGTTACGAATATGCAGAATAGAATTACGCAGTTCAATGTTTTGTCTGTTTGTGAGAACCTGTTCCCTTAAAAACTGACCTCTTCCCTGGGGGACAAAACGAAGCACGCTGAGTCTAACAGCTCCAAGCTTTCTACCTATTTCAACGACCCTCCCAAGTCTGGTGTAATTATTCGCCAAGGGTACAAAATGTAACTCAGTTGCAATTTCAGCATTTACGGTTGTTTGGATGCAAGCGCACGTTTTTTCAAAACTTCCTGATAGGCCCGTAATTCTATCATGCTCGCATGGTAAATCATTGTGAAGACTAAATATCATCCTATCAACGCCGGCTTCTCTTAATTTTTGAACCACTGCGGGAAATTGATCGATGATGCCTGTCGTATATAGAGTTACTTTTATCTTGCGTTCTTTTGCGTACCCGACAATTTTTATTAAATCTTTATGAAGTAGCGGTTCCCCTCCGGAAAATGCAACATCTTTCAATTCTATTTTTGTTGCGTCTCTAAGGATTTCACAAATTACAGTGAATGGTATCTCATTCGAACAATGAGGTGAGGCATTGCTAGAACAATGGCTGCAACTTAAACCACATCTATCAGTGATCTCGATTTTCAAGCTTCTCAATCCATACTGCATTGTCAAGAACTCCTCACCACATCTGGGTTCGCATTTGATGATACCAAATCATTCAATCCCCATTTGGGCGGGTACCAGAATTCCAACTTTTCCTGATGTATTTTGTACTTCTGCTTGATGCGTGATCTTTTTGATCGACCTTCGATTTCCGGGAACTTTTTCCGAGCATATTTATCAATTTCGCAGAACAAGTTCTGGCAATCTATAAGCTGAAGTTTTCTTCCCCACAAAGTTTTAAATTCGCATCCAAAATATTCGAACGCTTCTTCTTGTTTTTCGGCCACTACCTTTACAATCTCAGCCTCACTCAATCCACCCAGACTTTTGAAACATTTACGAATACCATCTTTAGCTCCAGGTCCCGGAACCACGAACTCCATCTCCGAAAAGCCGGTGAGAGTACTGTAATTTAAGTCTGTCACGAACTGATAAGCGAGAAAATCCCCAATAGTTGGGTATTCCCGTAAAGCTTCAAATGCTAAAGCCATTTTTTTGCAATTGGCGATTCGATCAGGTAATCCTTCAGCCATCATCTTCTCCAGAAGTTGCAGGTGCATTGAATGCTTCCTTGCATATTTACCTCCACCTGTCGGCATAATATAAGCGGCTGAATATATACGATTGCCTGCTCTCATGGCCTCATCTAGAATTTCATTGTACCTCTTGAAATTATAAGTGCTAAACGAGATTTCGCCTAGTTTCGATTCTAGCAGTTCCCAGGTTTCCACCCTGTTGAATATCTTGAAAAGAATCGTCCTAAAGAAAATTTCATCAGCCGATTGCTCCCCCTCATAAATCACGTGCCGTATCAGATATTGGCTAACCCTGTCAGATGCCCTATAAGCATTAGTGAATTTGAATTCTTGAAGGATGGGATCTGAACTCCACGGAGGAAGTTCTCCGGAAAACCTCTTGAAGAAAATGTTCTGACGTTCCGTTGCAAAACGCCAGTAACTTTCGAAAACCTCAGTTGTTTTTATAGGGGATAGTTGCATATATAAATTTAAAGGAGGATATGAGTCACTATTCCCTGATTTCCTCAGGTAAAGCGACGCTGCATTTGTAACTTCAATTGCAGCATTTTCGACATTCCCATTATTAGTTATCTGATGAACTGGATATCGATCCTTTTCTTTTCTGGCTATTTCCAGATATTTGTCATTCAGGGATATCCACCGATTTGATGGGGTCTCAATTCTGTGCGGGTTCTTTCCGGTTATTAGAAACAGCGCCGTCGGAAATGTCTCACTCCAATGTGACTTCTCGATTTCTATCATCCTGTCAAGTGAAGAAGGGCAGGCACCATCAACCATTCCATATACCCATGTGGACCACCAGTATCTGTCCAATATAACGGAGGTTCCGCGTTTCAGACATGGGAGTATTTTGTTTTCAATCGCATCAATATGAGCAGCTATGTGA
>JAFGJC010000095.1 GCA_016929305.1 candidate division CSSED10-310 bacterium
GGAGGCTAATGAGCGCGACTCTTTCATTGATCCAATCAATGATCGTAGCGGCAATCAGCAGCGAAACAGTTTGTCCGAGTGAAATGTATATACCGATCCAGAGTATTCTTTGAATCTGGTCATTAAGAATCAATCCATGGGCTGCCGAACCTATCACCGCGCCTGTTGCCAGCATAAGAAACACCAGTGACCAGATGTACCTTTTTACAGTCATAAGATGACCAAGACGAAAAATCAGCCCAGCGCATATCAGCGCGATAAAGCCCAAAAGCAGATCGGTTACTGCAGTGGTCAGTTCAAAACTGTCATTAACGAGAGTCATCTGTATTCGGAGATTTAGAAATTTTAAAACTCAAGCTTTTATCATGAAATTTTGAAAGTGTTATTTGAGCAATTAAGGATCCGCAAAGTGCAAGGAACATATCCCATTGGGTATCCCAGACATCGCCCTGTGTTGCCAGGAAAGCATCCGCGGAGGAACCGCTGAGAAGAGCAACCCACCATTCGAATAGTTCGAAAAATGCACTGAATCCCAAACAGAAACAGGTTACTATGAAGAACAGCCAGCCACCTGGTTTCAACGGTGATTTCTTTAGAAATACTTCCCTGGCGATCATGGCCGGTATAAAACCCTGTACAAAATGTCCCAAGCGGTCATAGTTGTTGCGCGTTAGTTCTAACCAATCCCTAACCCAGTTTCCCAGGGGTACACGTGCATATGTATAGTGGCCGCCTATCACTAAAATGATCATATGGATCCAGATCAGCGTATAGACTAGATTTGTAAATTGAAATTTGCGGTAGATTGACAATAGAATGATCGTTCCGATGACTGTTGGAATGACTTCAAGGAGCCACGTATAGAAATCATACGGTCCAATTGCCGACCACCAGAACACGCACAAAAATGTGATTAAAAGAAAAAAATGATATCGTTTTTTGCTAATAGCCTGGGTCATGTTTATCTCCCGGTTTGCATTGATATCAATGTTTTATGACAAACGTGAGGAGACTTCAATATAAAACAGCCCCCGCGCGAGGATGTGCGGGGACTGTTTCAAGATACACCCTATAAGCCGTACCCGAATTCAACCATATCGTAACTGTAGAGTTCATAGGTTTCGGCGTCCAGGATACCACCCCAAAACATCAAGCCGTCTGCGTTACCAACACCAGCAGGCCACCAAAAGTCCAATATCGTCTCAACATCCTTCTGACCGAATACTGATGTAACCGTTTTAAAATCCACTGTGTTGGTCCAGGATGGCCAGAACCAGAAATTACCATAGACATCCAGGAATACATATTCCTGAAGATTACGTGTTTCGAGTGTGTTGATGATTGTCGTTGTCAGGTGAAAATGATCCCAAGGTTTAAAAAAACTGTTACTTAGATTCAATTCGAAAGAAATGTTTCCAGCCGCAGGCGTATCGGTCGGTGAAGCGGTGGGGGTTTCCGTTGGATTTGGAGTGTGTGTGAAGCGGGGGGTATAGGTCTGTGTTGGTGTAGGAGGTTCAGGGGTCGCTGTAGGACTGGGGGTCGGAGTAAATGTAACAGTCGGTGATGGCGTTATCGTGGGTTCAGGCGTATCCGTTGGTATCGGCGTGTGGGTGGGTGGAACCGGTGTCGCGGTTGACGTTGGAGTGCGGGTTGGCGGAATTGCTGTCGGTGTAGATGTTGGCGGTACGGGTGTAACGGTGGGTGGCGGTCCTGCAAACGATGCCCAGATCTCGATATCATCAAGGTTCCAGCCGCAATATGTAACTGAATAATCCGTCGGTCCCATGACCCACCGGAGATATACCGTGGAATGGCCATCGGCATAGGAAGAGATATCATACGTCAGCGGCTGCCAATCAGGATCGGTAAAAGACGAACCGCTGTGCGACCATATTGTTTGCCATGTTGAACCGTTATTGGAAACCTGGAATGCCGCATGATCGTAACTCGAAGATTCCACTCCCAGCCAGCGCATATAGTGAACCTCGACATCCATCAGATTGGAACAATCGATGGCTGTGGACGTAAGATAAGTTTCGGGAAGATTGCTACCATAATCCCCGGCGAGGTTGTATCCGTAAACATTGCTACCGGTATACCCAGAGGATGGATCACCATCGTTGCCTTGAGGTACGCCCCATTCCCATTGTCCCTGAGTCGTCCAACCGGGATTGACATCCATGTTCCAGGAATACCGAATTGCAAACGTCGATGATGTCACCTCCAATTGAAAATCCGATACGTTTTCGGAATCATCCGAGAATATGGCAAGTGTAAATGTTATAAAGGTATGTTCCGGTGTCGATGGTGACGCAGTGATTTGGAAATACGGCGGAAGCGTTGTGCCAGTACTGCTGACAGGTATATCGGGAAAATCAGCCATATCATCATCGATGGTGATATATTGCGGATAATTGCTGGTCAGCGTGGCATAGACACCTGTGGCTGTTTCCGTACCGGTATTTTGAATCGTTACCAGCAGTCCGGCCGTTTCACCGGGATCCAGAATACCGTCGGTATCACCGGCAGAATCATCGATCATGCTGCTGGAATATGCCAAAACGGGATCAGCGCAATCCGCGAACGCGCTATCGGCAACCGTTCGGGGTGAACCTTCACAATCAGCATCCTGATATGTTGCCGTAATGGTGTCGCCCCGGTCTACCAAGAGGTAACCCCCGCCCGATTGCGTTTCCGACAGCAGTATGGTGCCGGAAAATGTATCGGAATCCTGGGTGAGCTCCGTAAGTATGACAGTTTCTCCGACAGGACTGGAATCGGAATCTATAACAACGGTCTCGGTTTCCTGGGTACCCGGATCCTGATTCAAATCCTCATCGACAACGGTAATGGTAACCACCTCGTCATCACATGTATATACGGTCTGATCCAGTGATATGATCCCGCATCCGGGAACGATCTCAACAGATCCAATAGCATCGAGATCATAGCCTGGGTAGGTGCCTGACGCGGATCCGTCACCGTCATCATCGATCTTGAGGTATCGGACGGAATCAAGACCGCTGCTGGAAAGATCGAATTCGGTGGTTCCTGAACCACTGCCGATCAACTGCCACGGCCCCAGAAATCCTCCGGTAGAACCATAAATGGTAAATCCTTCATCGCCATCACCCACATCCGCTTCATATACGACAAAATCCATACCGGGATTGTCCTGGATTTCAAAACCTTCGCCCATATCAAGCGCCAGGATACAATTTTTACCCAGAGAACATGGAATTCCATCGACAGGTCCCAATGCATTATGAGGCCAGCCTTCATGATATGAACTGGAATTTTGTTCATAGTAGTCATCCAGAATATTCCAGGCAACATGCATGGCATAATATTCGTAATTAGGCAGCAGCGTTACATCCTGATATGTCGTCGCGCCATTGACAACAGTTAGTCCGGACACGACTGACGGGGAATATCCGTTTGCCCAAACCGAAATGGTGTAGGTTCCCGCCTGCAATGGGCGGTGGTAATCACCAGCAACCGGATCGGTATAGACGGGAATGGGATGCTGGGTCACGGTAACGAGTGCTTCCAGCGGTTGGCCGGTATTGGCATCGGTCACCACACCGGATAATCCATATGCTGCCTGCTCTATGATATACAGCATAGCATCGCGGTTATCGTTCCAGTCTGTTTGAATTGACGATTCGCTATAGCCCGGAGTTTCAATAGTTGTATCGAAATCACCGCGGCAACCGTAACTCCAGTCATTGGTATCTCCGTTAGTCTGGTACCAGTCCCATCCCTCTATATTGGTGTATCCATTCCAACTGGTATACACGTTACCGAGCGCATGCATGTGAGTTTTATCAAAGGCATTTTCACCGGTAAAATTCCAGCAATAGTTGAAATACTCCGCTTCTCCGTGAAAGGAGAGGGACATGGAAAAGTTACGCGTCAGTGAATAATCCCGGAATCGATGCAGTTCGATTTCGGAAAACGGTCCGGAACCTCCATAATTCCACATATAACCATGATTTCTGTTCAGATCTACACCGTTGGCGTTGTACCTCGTGCCATTTTCATGACCATCGGGATTGATTGACGGCTGTACCCATATTTCACGGTTGTTAACAAGATATGTCACGTCAGGATCGGTGCCATAATTGTCGGTCAGATACTGCATCAGCAGTACCATAATTTCCAGTGAGACATATTCATCGCCGTGGATATTACCGGCCATCCTCACCTCCGCTTCATCAATCTCATCGGTATCGGGATTATCGGTGATTTCCATCACATAGATCGATCGATTTTGAACTGAGGTTCCGATATTGTGAAGCCGGCAGATATCTGAATGTGCTGCTGCGATGGACTGCATCGTGCTCACGACACTGCTGTAGCTTGTCCATCTGTCTCCCATTGCAATACGCCGTTCTTCAGCTCGAATGCGGCTATCTTCATAAAGGACATCCACATCAAAACCAAGTTCCTGTATCTGTTCAAGTTGTTTTGGAGATGCCAGCGCCCGTGCCCAATTCAACTGGACATCCTCATAGGTCAGCCGCAACGGGCGCAACTGATCATAGGCCAGGTTCCTGTCATGATAATTGATTTTCACAACCATATCTTGCGCGCCGGCTAAGGGCAAACAAATAAAACATACCAGTAGTCCCACCATAAATATTTGCCAGTTCTTCATAGACACTCCCCTTAGATTACCAAGTTAACCCTGCAGCACAGGGGTATTGACACGGGTGCAAATTCTGAACCATCAACTCAATCCGGATTGATTTTGTAATGGCTATGACCGCGAGGAATGACATTTTATTGTTTTGACCCGATAGACAACTTGATTTAGGGTATGTTTTGTGGAGCGGTTTACCTGTCACTGGATATTTGAAATGCTTGTCGTTTTATGCGATGGCAAAGTAGTGTGCGGCTGTGCCGATCCTTACGGCGAACGACCTTTGGGCAGTACAGCGGAATCTTCCATCTCAGAAATCTGGAATTCGGAATTGGTTCAATCCATTAGAACCGGTTTAAACAAAGGTTTTTCACCGTTCTGCCGCGATTGCGGATTGAAAACACCACTGTCGCTTGACGACCCTATTCCTCAGAGGGCGATCATCCAAAATCCCGTCACCAGAATTTTTGTTGAACCTACTATTCTCTGTAACATCTCATGCTTCCAGGCAGTATGTTCGCATGAGTCGGGAATAGTACAGTCACGAGCATGCAAGCGGATGCCTGCGCAGTTATTTCACCGTATCATGCACGAAACAGGACCTTCTTTGAAGCGGCTGGACTTTTTCAACTACGGTGAAACGTTCATGCATCCCCAAGCTACCGATATGATTGCCTTTGTCAAAACAAACTATCCGCAGATATATGTCTATGTGAGTACAAATGGGATCCCTCTGACCGATATGAACCTGAATAAATTGGTGGAATCAGGTTTGGATGAGATTACATTCTCCATCGACGGTACAACTCAAGCAATCTATGAAAAATACCGGCGTGGAGGAAATCTGGCTGATGTCCTTAAAAACGTTGAGCAACTTGTGCGAATTCGAGAACATAAAGGAAGCGATAAACCATTTATCAATTGGCGTTACATTCTCTTCAATTGGAATGACCGCCGATCTCAAATGCAACATGCCCGTAAACTCGCGCATCGCCTTGGCGTTGACAGGCTCGTGTGGGAAATTACTGATCATCCGAAATCCGCTGCATCTCATAAATACCAAACAGGAACGCGACTCTGGAGAAAACGATTTTATGAAATTTGGGATACTAGCAGATTAAGTAATGCGCTTGATGGACGAAAATATCTGGCAAAAATAAAACAAATACCCAGAACGATAACATGCAAATGCGGCGAATCCCTGCAGATTTCCTGTCATATCATCAACACGGGGGGTGCGACGTGGCAACACAGAACGTCATCCAGCATTCGCACCATCAGACTCGGTGCGCAATTGCATGACTCTAAAAAAGTATTACTAAACCGAGATTATAGCCGTGCTTTTCTTCCCCAGACTCTCAAATCCGGAGAGTCCGCAACAGTAGAACTGCAGTTTGATGCGCCCAAACAGCCAGGCATTTATTTTTTTAAGTTTGATATGGTTTCTGAAGGGATAGACTGGTTTGAGTCTGCCGGATCACCTGTTTCCTGGTGTCGTTTGCACGTAATATAAACTGTGCCTCAGTCGTTACCGATTTCTTCGTTTTTCCTGGGTTTAAACCTGCAAAATGATACGCGAAATCCTTTTCCCGGAAGACGGGTAACCGTAAAGTTTTCAGTAAGTTTTTGCGCGAGGAAGATCCCTCTTCCTGTCGGTTCAAGCAAGTTTTGAGGATGAGTGGGATCTTTCACGGTATCCAGATCAAATCCCTCACCCTCATCTTCGATATCGGTATAAAAACACTGTTCCTCAAAAGCAAACCGGACAGTAACTCGCATCGGTTTGCGCGATTTACTGCCATGGGTTATCGCGTTGACCAGTGTTTCATGGATGGCAAGCCGAATATTATCACGATCTCGTTCAGTGTAACCGCGCAAATCCATAAGCGCTGTACCGAGTTCTTCAACCAGCCGTATCATCTCCATTTCAGATGGAATATTTAACTCCACAGAAAAATTATCTCGCTTGGTTTTGGGCTTTTCATTTGAACGATTTGAATTCATTATTTGCAGGTCGTATTGATCACTTGTAACTGGCTACCGCTTCTTCTTCCCCTTCAAAACACTCGAACACCGTAATAAGTTGTGTGATCGTTAACAGATCCCTGACTTTTGACTCAAGACCCATTAATTTGAGTTTGCCGCCATGTTTCTGAACAGTTGTATAGCTTCGAACAATTTCACCGATTCCAGATGAATCAATAAAACTTACCTTGCTCAAGTTAAGAATAATATTGACGATTTCTTTATTATTAACCAGCTCATTAATTTCTTTGCGAAGCTGAACATCTCCTTGGCCTATCGTTATTTCGCCTGATATGTCCAATATTGCAATGTCATCACGATCTCTTGTTTTAATTTTCATTTGCCAGCCCTCACTTGCCGAAAACAGAATCACAGTTATATATGTGAAATGCTCATTAGCGCCATATCGGTTATCAGAGTGCCTAATTTTTCGCTGTTTGTCAAAATTTTTTAAGTTGCATGGAGATGATGTTGTTTGTTATTTTTTGTGCATGCGAGGTTCCCGTTGACCGGAAATATACTTAAAGAAATTATTTTAACGGTTCCGATGCTTCCAGATATGGAACTTGCCGTTTCGAAAACTGTGGATGCTTTGTCTGAATTTATTCGTTTTAAACCGGATCAGGTCGATGAAATCAAACATGCCATTATAGAAGCATTTGTGAATGCATCGGAACATTCGAGGAGTACGGATCAGAAAATTTATTTAACGTTTCGTGTATACAGAAACAAACTGTCCATTCAGGTCACAGACAAGGGCATCGGATTTGATCCTGAGAGCGTCGAAGAACCGCGAATTGAGCAAAAACTCTTTAAAAACACTCGGAAAAGAGGTTGGGGATTGACTTTAATAAAGAATTTCATGGACAGTGTCTCGATACATTCCGGTCCGCAGGGAACGACCATAACGATGGCGAAGTATGCCGCGAGTAATCATCAGAAGGAAGCAGTCAATGAGTGATTTTAGAGTAGTGACAGACATTATAGAAAAATGTGCAATCATTCGGTCTGAAGGCTATATCAATAATCTGGGTGGCGAACAGATTGCAGACCAATGCTATAAATTAATAGATAAAGGTTACCGTTGTTTTGTACTGAATTTAGGAAAATCAAAAGTTGTAAATTCCATAGGAATTTCAATTTTAATCGAACTTATTGAGCGTATTCTTGAAGCTGAAGGAAAACTTGCGTTTTCAAATTTAACGCCAACTGTCGCTAAAACATTCCGTATCATGGGATTACTACAGTACGCGGAGACGTTTTCTGAAGAGTCAACCGCAGTGTCGGCATTATCTGAAAGGTAACAGTGTTCAAACTCACCAAAATCGTTTCAGGTGGTGACAGCGAGTTCCGAATGATTCTGGTTTTCGCAGGGCTTTCTGTTGTTTTCTCGGGACTGATGCTTCTTACTTTTTTCTGGCCTGAGTTTTCGACTTATCAGAATCTTTTGATCTTATTGTCAGGCGTCTGCTTATTTTATTTATTCAAAACCGTTGAAACAAAATTCAAATCACCAGCTGATTTCTGGGTATTGATTCTAGGCAGCGGCATCATAGCAATAATCAGTGAGTGGCTCCGTATCCGTTTCCCTGGGATTTATATACAGAAAATTGTGTTTTCCTGCTTTGGTCTTCCGGCGGCTTTTCTGGGAGGAATGGTTTTTGTCAAGCTTGTTTATACCTATCGAGGTTTCATCGGCAAAAGCTGGTTTCTCATCGTTGTCGTGATATCGCTGATATTCAGATCTCCAAACTCGGGACTATTAATCACAGTTTTTTTATTGAGTCAAATACCTTTTGGCTGGGTAAGAAAAAGTGATGTAAATAGATTATATCAGGCAGCAGTAAGCAGTGTTATTTTTTTGTTGTCCTATTATATTTTAATCGGTCCACATGTAACGCTTCAAGCAAAGATTACACCGGATTGGGCGTTTTTACCGGCAGGTGTATATACAGCGGGATTTTCTCTGATTCTGACATTTGCCTGGACTTCGGTCATATTCGGTATCTTTTTACCGTTGCGTCCCCAAAGAATCAGATCACGGCTTCGGCTTGCATTTTTCCTGAATTTTTTTGTTCCAACCTTGTTGATAACGATTATTTCCATCGCCAGTCTATTATTTTTATTGGGGGGTTACCAGGCTGCCACGGCCAAACGATTGTTGTTTCAGATTGGAGCACAGGCTCGGGAACAGTCGTTGGGTTTATGGGAAACAGCGCAGGGAATCTCGCGCCAGCCACCCGCGCCGTCCCCCTTTTACCGGGTTGGCGCGGTCAAATTGGCTGATGGAACGGTTCAGGAATGGAAAAATCCTCCCATTCAACTTGTTGAAAAACTCGAAGCCGGTGATACATATGATATGGAGTTTTTAGTTGTAAACGAACCTCTCTGGGAACTCTGGATAGCTGGATTTTACAGAGCTCCTGATGGATCGGGCGCAACAATAGCCTATCGCGTCGATAGAGAAATGCTGCTGTATATCCGAGAAATCATAGGATTCGAATTAAAGCTGATGCAGGATTTTGACTGGGGATTTCTGCCTTTTTCCGAGACCGGTGATGACAAACTGGTTGCCGAAACCTACTACACCAGTGAGAATTATAATAATCAATTGTATTTCCCGATTGGCGCCATGCTCATCACATCGCTTAAAGATGAAGGCATTTTTAAACTCGATCAGATCAGTTTCCAACCGCTGGCAACACTCGAAATCGTCGCCAGCCGGGAAACACTATCAAGAAGTCTTATCACGACAAGCAGTTTAAGAAATTTCCTTTTAAACATAAAAATCGGCAGCGATATACCTCTTCAAGGCTCAAACTTCACCACTTCAGCTGAAATGCAATCGACAAACATCTTAAATTTAATCATGTTTTTCATCCTCTCGTTAACAGCAGGACTTTTCGCCGGATTGATCTTGCTCTCCACGCTGACCAGTTATGTTATCAGCCGAAAGATCAATCAATCCCTTGATATTATAAAGCGTGGAACCTCTCAACTGCAGAAAGGGAATTTGGAATATCGTATTCCTGTGTTAACAGAAGATGAACTGGGCAATCTCGCAGCGGATTTCAATGCCATGGCAGACAGCATCAAAGCATACCAAGAAAAGCAGGAACAATATCTGAAAGAAAAGATGGAGCAGGATCGGCTAAAGAAAGAATTCGAAACCGCTCGTTTGATCCAGAATTCACTCCTGCCTTACAGCGATCCCATCCATACTTATTATGAGGTTACGGGAGCTTGTCTGCCGGCAGCAGAAGTCGGCGGAGATTATTTTGATTACCTTAATCTGCCGGAGGGAAAATTCGGAATTGCCATCGGAGACGTTTCTGGACATGGCATGAGTGCCGGGTTACTCATGTCCATGGCTAAGAGCTGCCTTTCCAATCAAATACGGACATCTTGGGAAGTGAAAGATGTAATGTATTCACTGAATCATATGGTATGTGATTCGGTGAGACAAAGAATTCTGATGACATTTTTATATGGCGTTTTCGATCCGGAAACATCAGATTTCACTTTCGCATCAGCAGGACATCATTTTCCCTATATATATCGCAGCAATCAGGGTGTGCTCGATGAGGTTGAATCGATATCCTATCCGCTTGGGGTTCGCCGAGAAATCCAGTTCCAAATTCAAAAAACAGAGCTCAAACCCGGTGATCTTGTCGTGTTCTATACTGATGGAATCATTGAAATGCAGAATCCGTCCGGAGAGCTTTTTGGATTTGAGCGTTTTGAGGCAAAAATCATTGAACTGGCGCATTTGCCGGTGCAGAAAATAAAAGACGAAATGCTATCAGAACTGAATCGGTTCAAAAAGGGTCACAAGACGATGGATGACATCACCATTGTACTCGTCAAGATAAAGAGAAACATATGACCAATGAAGAGTTACAGAGGGTAGACTATAGAGACAGGCTGCTGTTTGTTTTATCCGCCCTGGACGATTTGGGCGAAATAATGACTCAATCAAAAAATATTAGCTCCATCGCCAAATATTTTTTGCGAATGATGTTAGGAACTGTGGGGATTTCAAAGGGTGCGATTTACTGCTATGACTCTCAGGAAGAATGTCTACATCTCGAGAGTGCCACGCTACTTTATCCCGAATCCCTTGGAAACCTTCAGCTTATGCTCATGGACGCCCGAAATGCCACCCGCTACACAAAACCTTACTATATAAACGATATCCCCGAAAAACTCGCTCAAATTTTCAAATCATGGTTATTACAATGGCAAAACGCCAACACAAAAATCCTGGTGGTTCTTGCTGTACACTCAACATTTTTAGGTGTCATCGGGCTTGGACCCTGCTTTATGAACCGCGATTATCAGAAAACGGATTTGGAAATTATCCGTCTCTTAGCACGACATATCAGCCTATCTATCTACAACCGAAAACTGCTTAGTGACACGCAACAGTCTATTTCCATGTTAAATCAAAAAGTACTGGAATTGGATCAACTTCATGAAATCGGTCTCGCCATTACCCGACTTCAATCCTCCGATGAGTTGTTAAATGATATTTTAACCCGAGCGATCTCGATTTTAAATGCTCGATTTGGCGCACTTTGGCTGCTAAAAAATAACGGCTTGCATCTGGCGGCAAATTTTGGATTCGAACCGGAGAAACTTCCGGATATTCTATGTAGCGAATCGGCAAAAACCTCATCTCATTGTCTGAATATTCCGATACAGGTGAGAGACAAGATCTTGGGTTATCTTAATGTAGCCGGGAAAGAAAGTCGCGAAGGTCAATTCATGCCATTTACCGAAAATGACCAGCAACTTCTCTCGGCGTATGCGAATCAGGCTGCTGTTGCTCTTGAAAATTCAATGTTACACCAGGATGCTTTAGAAAAAGAGAGAATGGATCGGGAGTTGCAAATAGCCGCTGAAATTCATCGAGGATTATTGCCATCGGAAATACCGGAAGTGCCAGGATTGGAAATAGCTGGAGAAGCAATTCCGTGTCGCACGATTGGTGGGGATTTTTATGATGTATTACCAGTATCAGATACACTGTATGCCGTTGCCATTGCAGATGTATCGGGAAAAAGTATACCTGCAGCTATTCTCGTGTCCACGTTTCACGCTGCTCTCCATTTGCTGAAAAATCAACTGAATGATCTGGAACGTGTTGCCTTTGATCTCAATGAGCTGATTTATCGCGCCACGCCGGAGAATAAATTCATATCGGCATGTCTGATGTTGTGGGAGCCCAATACCAACTCGATGAGATATGTTTGCGGTGGACATGAACCCCCTTTCATATTGAAATCGGATGGATCACTTATAAAACTCTTACCTGGCGGACTGACATTTGGATTATTTCCGAGCGTGACCTATCATGCCGCTTCAGTATTCCTGGAACCTGACGATCTGATGTGCCTCTATACCGATGGCATTACGGATATAAGGAACAAAGCCGATGAATTTTTCGGGTTCGACAGATTCACCGATGTCTGCCGGAAATTCAGAAATCTGAGTGCATCGGAGATTATTCATCAGATAAACCTAGCAGCCGATGAATTCCGAGAAGAACTCCCCGCTCCGGATGACAGAACCCTCATCGTGATCCGAAAAACAAAATAGCGGAAATACCGTATGCCGGATCTCGGAATAGCAAATTCGGTCTACAAAGATCAGGATTTTAATCCCCTAAAAACCATCCAGTGGGCTCATGATAATGGTTTCAATCCATGCCAGATTTATCTGAATCATCCGATAATGAAAGATATGTATCTGCTTGACGCAATCCGTCATACTGCCTTGAAATGCAATAAAACATTACTCGTTCATGCTCCACATTTTGATATTTTTGAGGCCGAAAAAAGGAAATCTATTCTTGGTATATCAAAACGTCTGCTCAAAGGATTAGCATGGAAAACCCATGGATGTCTTATCTGGCATATTCATCCCGATAAAAATTTGACCGCTCATCTCCGCATTAATGAGATGATCGTTGAAGCAGGTTTGTGTTCCTGTCCCGAAAATTTTCATCTTTCGGATGACCGGGAACACTGGGAACGGACTGTGCAACTTACCTTCGCTGTCTGGTCGGATCCATGCTGCATACCTGTTCTCGATCTGCCGCGGCTGTTTAGTACTTATCCCAAGTGGATATCTATCAACCTTGCGGAACGATACATCCATATGTTCAATAAGCATGATTTACGAATCCTGCATGTTATCGATGGTACCCAGCCATTGCATAATCGAACAGGATGGAAACCCATAATGACGGGTGAACTTCAATGGAATTTATTGTTGCGACCTTGTCTTGAAAATGCTCGCGCAACTGCTCTGATCTTTGAGTATGAGGACAGACGAAATCCAATAATTTCAAAAGAAATCTATCTAACTCTTTTCTAGAATCCTGACCTCGCAATCCGCAAGTTCTTTAAAACGCCTGGCGTTCTCTTCAGAACCGACGATATCGCCATAATGCATCGGAATGGCATATCGACATCGCAGGTCATCAACGGCACGAGCGGCTTCTTCAGGGGTCATGACATATTTCCCTGATACCGGAAGAAGTGCAATGTCGCACTTGATGTTCTTCATTTCAGGAATATGATCCGTGTCTCCGGCATGATAGATATTTTGATTGTCTATTTCGATAAGATAACCAACTCTATCATCCGATCTGGGGTGAAAAGGTTTATTAATATTGTAAGCGGGAGTTGCTTCCACACGCAATCCTGCTGCTGAAATGACATCAAGCTGTTTCACGGTACGCATCGGCTGAATAGTACCGGCACATGTTTTTGGCCCGACGATGATCGTATCATCGGTGCGTACTTTTTCGATATCATTCGGTGAAAAATGGTCAAAATGCTCGTGTGTGATAAGGATCAGATCAGCTGCTGGACCGGAAGATAATTTCCAGGGATCAATATAAATTATAACATTATGTTCTATACGAAAACTCGCGTGCCCCAACCATTTGATGTTATCTATCATGAAACACCTCCTGACAATCGAAAATTCAAGGTCAAAGCCTTGATAAAACCTGTAATTTCCTTTGTATTCATTATTAGTTTACCTGAAATTGAAGCATAAGACTAGGTTGCACTTGTAAAAATACATTGCTGAAAACAAGGTGCATCGATAAAATAGTGTCATGCCTTCCGATGAGACCCCACGAACTGAGCAACGATTGCAACTTTGTCGGCGATATGCGAGGTGTCTTCTTGATAAACCTGATCCCCGATCCATTACCTTGCTGGTTATTGATATGCAGAATCAGTTTAAAAGATTGTGGACAGGGGTTGACAATAAGCATGACTTTCTTCGTTTTCAAGGTTTGATTAAAACTTGCCGAGACGCAGGTACAACGATCGTAAGAACTCAGCATGGTCATGAAAATCCAAAATTGGATGGCGGTATGCTTCATGCCTGGTGGAATTCATCAATCATTGTAAATTCCCAAAACCACAGTTTCATCAAAGGATTCGAACCAGAGGAAAGTGATTATATCGTGCCAAAGAACCGATACGACGCATTTCAAAACACTGAAATGGACAAATATTTAAGTAACATCGGTACAACCGTCGTGATCATCGGTGGCGTCATGACAAACCTTTGCTGTGAGACAACTGCAAGAGCTGCATTTTGCAGGGATTACAGAGTAATTTTTCTTGCTGATGGAACGGCAACCGCATGTGAGGAAATGCAGCGCGCTGCGCTTCTCAATCTCAGTTTCGGCTTCGCTCATGTCATGAGCTGCTGTCAGACTGCACTATGGTTGACAGGTAAATCCATTGAAAAAGATTAATCTGAAAAACCCCGCTGTTAAACTCTGGATTTTCGCACTCATCATGATCCTTATCGTTGCTTTTGGGGTTATTGGATTTCGAATCATCGAGAAGTGGGACTACCTGGATGCCCTGTATATGACCATAATTACGCTAACTACGATTGGTTTTGGAGAAATAAAACCCCTGTCAAGCGAAGGCCGTCTTTTTACAATTATCCTGATTGCCGGCGGAATGTCGGCAATTGTCTTTGCTGCAAGATCAGCAACCCAGATATTGCTCGAAGGGCAACTCCAAAAATATATCGGGAGACGAAAAATGGAACGGTCGGTTCGAAAGATGAAAAATCATTATATTTTATGTGGATTTGGCAGAACAGGACGTAAAATCTGCGACGAATTGCGCACAGCAAACGTGTCCTATGTTGTTGTTGAACGTAAACAGGAAGTTTTTATGGAGCTGGAATCGTATGGTGTCATGGTCATTCAAGGCGAAGCCACGGATGATGATGTACTGATAGCTGCGGGCGTCAAGGATGCCAAATGTTTGATTTCTGCTGTTGACTCGCCCGCAGACAACGTTTTCATTACACTGACCGCCCGCGGTCTGAATTCAAAATTGCATATCGTCGCCAGAGCCGAATCTGTGGACACTGAAAAAAAGCTGTTTCGTGCGGGAGCGAGTAAAGTTGTGCTACCTCACGCTATTGGCGGACGTCAGATGGCGCTTGCAGCGCTTCGGCCGTCGATGGTTCAGTTTTTGGAGTTGGAATTTTTAAGAGAAAAATACGGCGTTCAAATGGAAGAAATCCACATTTCAAAACAATCTGTTCTTACAGGTTTGTCGCTAAAGGATGCAGCTATCAGTCAACGATTCGGTCTTGTGGTAATCGGCATCATCAATCGATCAAAAGGCGTGATATTCAATCCGGGCTCACACCAGATACTCGAAGCTGACGATGATCTCATCCTGTTTGGCGATAATGAGCAGTTAAAACGGCTGGAATCAGTTGCTTCAGGCAGTGAAACATTACCTGAATTAAGCTGATGATGTTTTCATTGATTCTTTCATTTTTTCGGTCAATGACCATTTCCATTCTCAATTAAAGGTGGTGTATGCAGTATAAAATCATTTCACATGACCAGATTTCCCCAGCTTATTATCATCTGTCCTTTTACGCACCCTCATTGGTTGAAACCGCCAAGCCAGGTCAATTTCTTATGATACGTGTTTTATCCGATTCGTTTGATCCACTGCTGCGAAGACCAATTTCGATTATGAATGTAACTCCAGACGGTTCTTTAGAAATCCTCTATAAAACGGTCGGGAAAGGAACATATCTGTTAACTCGGCTGATGTCGGGAATGAATATCGACGTACTCGGACCTCTTGGAACCGGATTTGCCATACCAAATGAACCGAAAAATGTTTTTATCGTTGGTGGAGGTATCGGAATCCCACCTCTTTATTTTCTTACTCGCAGGCTTGCATCAAATAATATTCATGACATTTTTGTTTTCAATGGCGCTAGATCTAAAGGCGATTTGTTGCTCGTGGATAGATTCAAAACACTCACACCTCACATTTTCCTGGCAACCGAAGACGGATCTGCAGGGGTAAAAGGACTCGTTACAGATACTTTTGAGCAAGTACTGAGAGAAAGATCGCAAACGAACATCGTTGTATATGCCTGCGGTCCCAAATCGATGCTCAAATCCTGCGCATCGATTGCCCTAAAGTACACTGGTGATATACAGTTATCTCTTGAAAATCAGATGGGCTGCGGAATAGGCGCATGCTTCGGATGCAGTATAGATACGACCATGGGATTAAAGTGTATTTGTAAAGACGGACCTGTTTTTCAAGCTGACACGGTAACAAACTGGTTGAGTACCTAAACACTTTGTTTTTAAACTGAAGGTCAGATCAATTATAGCCCGCAATTTTGGAGGAGTGATGAATCGAATAGGCATTATTGATAGTTCTTTGGGGTCCCCAAGCATTGAAAAATCAGGAGAAAAAAAGCAGTGGCGTCCTGTCAAACCGCTCTCTTACGGTCTTCTCTGCAGCTTCCTGGCGTGTTGGATAGTGCTATCAGTTTCCTGTGCCCCCCGGGTCTCACAGAATGAGATAATCGGTATTGCTTCATGGTACGGAAAAGATTACCACGGAAAACGTACCGCAAGCGGTGAATGGTATAACATGTATAAATACACCGCCGCACATCCTACACTTCCATTTGGGACTCGTGTGGAGGTTACAAATCTGGATACCAATCGCCGGGTGGTTGTGGTTATA
>JAFGJC010000096.1 GCA_016929305.1 candidate division CSSED10-310 bacterium
AACCTCCGACCACTTGCACCCCATGCAAGTGCGCTACCAGGCTGCGCTACGCCCCGACTGTTCAACCGCCCTTATCGTAATGCAGCCAGAATCTCTTGTAAACCTTTTTTTATAGTCACGAGCGATTCATGCAGTTCCGTCGAATATTGACTTTCATCCGCATCGATCAACTTGTTTTTGGCTCCCGTTAACGTAAGTTTTTCTTCATAACGCAAATGTTTAATCTTCTTTATTAATTCAATGTCGCTTTCCGAGTAAAGTCGCTGACCAGCAGCACTTTTCTCCGGTTTGAGTTCCGGAAATTCCGATTCCCAAAATCGCAGCACATAGGTCGGAATATCCAGTTTACTGCTGACTTCGCCGATTCGATACCGTTTGATGCTGTCCATTTCGCTGTGTTCCTTTGATGATCCTATCTATTCTTCGATTCCAGTCTATCGTTACGGTAAAATTGTTGCAAGGACTTTCCTCAGAGGTTGTTAGTACTGCGTCGATTGAATTATACGTTATGTTATGTTCTGTTCTTGTGAAACTTTACCGATTTGCGTTTTGTGGATCGAGTTTTTGAAGGCTGTTGTGGATCAGCTAACCGGCGTATCTCTGAAGGTGTGAGATGTCGGAACGATCCCGGCGGTATTTTTTCAACGGACACTGATCCAATGGATATTCGAACGAGTTTCACGACAGGATGCCCTGTGGCTAAACCCATTCGCCGTATCTGCCGGTTGACACCTCCTGAAAGTGTTATCCTCAACCAGACGTTTTTGGCGGTTCTTTTCTCGATGCGAACAGACAAGGCTTTTAGTAGACGACCTTCGGTTCGAATTCCCCTGATCCACATATCCAGAACAGCTTTGGAAGGAATCCCCCGCACTTTGGCAAGATATGTTTTCGGTATTTCATGTCTCGGATGAGCGATTTTGTTGGCCCAAACTCCATCATTCGTATATAAAATAGCGCCTTCTGTCTGATAATCCAGTCTTCCTACCGGGAACAGACGCATTTTGAAATCGGGCAGGAGATCTTTTGCCAGATGTCTCCCTTCCGGATCAAAATCGCTGACGAGATATCCTTTGGGCTTGTTCAATAAAATATAGATGTATTCGGGAGGTGGAAATACAGATTTGTCATCGACGGTAACGCTGTCCTTTCCGGTATGGATCCGCATACCCGGCACGGCTGCATCCCCGTTGACATACACTCTGCCTTCACGAATCAGGTTGTCGCAATAACGCCGTGGCCCCAATCCACACGATGCAAGATAACGATTTAAAGGAATGTCTTCAGCTTTCAATGCAATCTCCAATACAGTTGACTGTTCTTAGGATGGCCCGTTCCCAATATCAGAATCAAGATTATCCGGAATTTGAATATTATCATCAAACAAAATCCGTTGGCCGGGCATTATTGTTTCCAAATCTTTTAATTCGGGTAAAGCCTTGAGATCACTGATCCCAAAATCCAGTAAAAATTTCTTTGATGTTCCATACAAAATTGGATTACCGGGGGCATGCTTTTTTCCAAGAATCGATACCAGATCTTTTTCAATTAAATTTCGTATGACTCCCGACGAATCTACACCTCTGATATAATCGATTTCTGGGAGTGTTACCGGTTGCCGGTAAGCAATAATAGCCAACACTTCACAGGCGGCTTTCGACAATCTGGTTTTGGCTCGTACCGTTTTTAACTTACGTATATATGGTGCATACTCAGGGCGCGTCACAAGCTGATAACCGCCTGCAACCGCAACGATCTTTATTCCGCCGCTTCGATTGTTGATGGAGGTAATGATTTCTTCCAACGCTTCGGCTGCATTTTCTTTAGTCGATTCATTTAAAACGGATGTCAAATCGGACAGCGTCACCGGATCGCTGGATGCGAACAGAAGTGCTTCAACTAAACCCGTTAAAAATGCTTTGTGTTCACTGCTGTCGTTCATCTTTTCCAACCGGAATAATAGCGATGCGGATATCTCCGAACAGTTTTCTCTGCCTGGCGTGAATGATTCGCATACGTATTAATTCAAGAATTCCCAGAAATAAAACTATCATTTCCTGTCGATCCTTGCACTGATTAAATAGCTTGCTTATCAGTATGGAACCTTCAGTGTTGAGCAGATTGACAATCTCCGTCATTTTCTCCCGAACGGTAACCGGACTGGGTTTAATGATGTGAATATCTTCGGCAGGTTTCCTGAGAACAACATCCCTTAATGCGCGTAGCAGATCGACCAGAGTTGCTTCAATTGTCCATTCGGTATGGAAACCTTCGATCTCCGTTGCTGATCCGCGCTGATAATGGCGCGAATGATAATCGTGACATTCCTGAAAATAAGATCCCGCCTGCTGAAACGCCTGATATTGTTTCAACCGTTCGATAAATAGCTCCGTGGGATCTCCGTTGTCATCAAACACCGGATCACCGCCTTCTTCCGGTGGAAGAAGCGTTCGGGATTTAAGCAAAATTAACGTGGCAGCCATCACCAGATAATCCCCGGCAATATCCAAATCCAGCTCCTGCATCATTTCAATCGTCTCCAAATATTGATCCGTTATGGTCACAATGGAGATTGAGGAAATGTCGATGTGCTGCGTTTGGATTAAATGCAGTAACAGATCCAGCGGACCTTCAAAGAGTTCCAGTCGTAC
>JAFGJC010000097.1 GCA_016929305.1 candidate division CSSED10-310 bacterium
AAGTCAATGACTATACAAATCTGGTTCGGCAGGCCGGCCTGAACCCTGTGATTGTTGATGTTGACGGTTTCGCTTTGGGTAATCAGTATGAAATCAATTATGGCGTTGAACCGGATAAGGTAATCGCATTGATTGATATCGGTGCTGGTGTGATGAATATTAATATCATGCAAGCAGATAGCCATATGTTATATAGGGATATATCTATAGGTGGTAATCAATTTACAGATGCCATTCAAAAAGAGTTAAATGTTTCATTTGATCAAGCAGAACAACTCAAAATGGGTGAAAGTGTTGAAGGTATCAATCCGGAATCTGTAAGTGAAATAATCAATTCCGTCGCTGAAGATATCAGTCATGAGATTCAAAGATCCTTTGATTATTTTAAGGCTACATCCGCAACGCCTGCCATCGATCGGGTCGTTCTGACGGGCGGGTGTAGTAAAATCCGGGGAGGTGGTATAGCGAAATTCTTGGCGGAACGCCTTGGTATAGAGGTGATGATAGGTAACCCGTTTAATAATGTCAGCTATAATGAGAAGAAATTTGATCCCGTGATGATCCAGGAAGTTGCCCCGTTGTTTGCAGTTGCCGTGGGGCTTGCTATCAGGAGAGGTTAGTCAAATGATCAAAATAAATATGCTTCCCCACGAAAGAAAGAAAACCTCTATCGTATTAGTTGAACTCGTTGCTGCAGGATCGCTGTTTATTGTTCTTGTCGTCGCTATCGGCATTTGGTGGCACTATTTGGATCGTACCATCGAAGAACGCATTGATACCGTTCGTCAAAAGGAAAAAACGATAAAGGATCTTCAGATTATCATCAATCAGGTGAAAAAATACCAACAGGATAAAAATGTTTTGCAGAATAAATTGAATACCATTGATACGTTAAAGAAAAATCAAGTGGGACCCGTTCGATTACTCGATGAGCTTAACCGCAGATTGCCGGAACAGATCTGGTTGTCTCGAATGCAAACAGCGGGTAATCTGATTACGCTTCGCGGTTACAGTCTTTCACAAACCAGTATCGGTGATTTTATGGGGGCTTTGGATGCCTCACCGTTTTTCAACAATGTACGGCTGAAAATTTCGACGTTGCGAACTATGGAAGGCCGGGAAGTTTATGAATTTGAGCTTGATTTTAGGTCAGAAGTTTAAGGAGACGGCACATGCAATGGACCGATACGCTTGAAGCATACCCAGCTTGGCAACGATACCTTATCATTGCCCTTATTTTCATCGTCGCATGTTCCATATTCTATTACTTTAAATATCGTCCAGCTAACGAGGAAATTGCCAAACACGACCGGAGAATCACGGAACTCAATGCAGAGATACAGTCCGGTTTGGACATGAAAGACCGATTGGAAGAATTCCGTAAAGAAGTTTTTCAACTTAAAGAACGTATGCGCCTCGCGGAAGAAGTTTTAGGAAATCGACCCAATGTCGATTATCTGGTTAAAGACATGGAAAATATAGCCTCTCAATGCGGGCTTAAAGTTGAAAAATTCCAACCACTTCAAGAAATCAACAAAGGATTCTACGGAGAAATTCCCATCTCTTTGAAGTTGTTTGGCGGCTACCATGAACTGGGATACTTTTTTGACAAGGTTGCCAATGAAGCCCGGATCATGAATATCACCGATTTGCAGGTTGTCGGCCGATCGGATCAGTCAAACAATACCACGATATCAGCAGACTGCAGGTTGACGGCATTTTGGTATATAAAACAGGAGTAAGGAGCAGGGAAATATGAAATTCAGCGATCACTTTTTCACGATTATCATAGGAGCGGTGATCTTTGGAGGTTTCATGCTCATCGGACAACCCGCCATCGCTCAGGACCCTGCCGCTCAACCCCCTGCCGCTCAACCCCCTGCTGATGATACCACGGAAATCAAACTGGGTGATCTTCCCAGAGCGCCTGTTCCCCAAGCAGAAGAAAAAAAATTCACCTATAATCCTCAGGGTACACGAGATCCGTTTGTGTCCCTGTTAGTCGGTATGGATAAAGATGTTCGTCCACCAGGAATTGCCGGTATAAAGATTTCAGAAGTCAATCTTATCGGTATCCAGGTGGGTTTGGGTAAAACGGCCATTATTACAGGGCCTGATAATATTGCCTATAACATGAGAGTCGGTGATACGGTTTTTGATGGAAAACTTGTTGAAATCGAACCGAATAAAATCGTTTTTGAAAAAATTATTTATGATGCATTCGGTCGTGAAAAAGAGAAGAAGCAGATAGAAAAATACCTTCACCGAAAATAGGAGGAGGCTCATGGGCTCAAAACGTGTAATCCCAAAAATCAACACACTTGCTATCGTAATGAGTTTTCTAATGATGGTTGGCGGAGCTGTCTGCTTCGCAGCCGATCAGGAAACTCAAGCAAGTCCCACAATCAGCCGAATCGAAGTTCGGACGGCACCTTCTGGGGAGGAAGTTGAGATTGTCGGTGATCAGACCTTCAAACACTCAGCTTTTGTTCTCACTAATCCGGATCGGCTCGTGATTGATATCCCGGATGCCACTCTGGCTATCACAAATCCCGAATTTGACGGTAGCTACAAGTACATCCGGTCAATCAATACGAGAACGGTGGCGGAAGGCAACAAGGAACTTGTGCGCATTGAGTTCCAGTTGAATGAGGTTGTTCCTTACAAGGTACAAGCTCTGGCGAACGGTCTGTCCGTAACCTTCGGTGAGGTGGCGCTGGGATCGGTGGCCGAAGCGGCCGATGCCCGATCCATGACTCAATCTCTGCCGTCACACACAGAAACTGTTGCAGACGATCAGTCGGCAGAATCTCAACCGGGTATGAGTGCTGCCGGTTCCGAAGCATCCAAAGTCTACGGCATCACACCGCCAACCCAGTATAAAGGCAAACCGATCTTTCTCGATCTAAAAGATGCCGATATTCTGGATATCTTCCGCCTGATTGCGGAAGTCAGCGGTTTCAACGTTGTCGTGGATCCCGATGTTTCCGGCCGGATCACCATCCGTATGGACAATGTTCCCTGGGATCAAGCTCTGGAAGTTATTCTGAAAAACCAGGGCCTGGGTAAGGAAATTGAAGGCAATGTCATGCGAATTGCCAGAAACGAAAAACTCCGTGACGAAAATATCCTTAAGCAACAACTCGAATACGCGAAGCGGCATGCATTACCCATCGAAACAGTAATCCTTTATCTCAGCTACGCTGATATCAATGATATGGAAACCTCGGTTAAAGGATTGCTTTCGGAACGCGGCACGATCATGAAAGATCAGCGGGTAAATGCATTG
>JAFGJC010000098.1 GCA_016929305.1 candidate division CSSED10-310 bacterium
GGCGTTATCGAAGACTAAAAATATCACAATATATAAGGAGAAAGTGCTATGGCAAAACAAATTAGATATGGTGAAGAAGCACGCTCGGCAATCCTGAAAGGCGTAAGCCAATTGTCCAAGGCGGTGAAAGTAACCTTGGGGCCAAAGGGACGGAATGTCGTTCTTGACAAAAAATTCGGTGCGCCGACCAGCACGAAAGATGGCGTTACCGTTGCCAAGGATATCGAATTGAAAGACCCCTTTGAAAACATGGGCGCACAAATGGTCAATGAAGTCGCCTCCAAAACCTCTGATGTCGCCGGCGACGGGACAACAACTGCTACCGTTCTCGCCGAAGCGATTTTCCGTGAAGGTGTTAAGAATGTTACAGCCGGAAGCAACCCCATGGAACTCAAACGCGGTATTGAAAAAGCTGTTGAAAAGACCGTTGAAGAACTGAAAAAAATCTCGGTACCCATTGAAAACAGAGATCAGATTGCTGCAGTAGCTTCCATTTCAGCAAACAGCGATACAACAATTGGAAATATTATTGCCGAGGCGATGGAAAAAGTCGGCAAAGACGGCGTTATCACCGTGGAAGAATCCAAGAGTATGGAAACCTACCACGATAAAGTGGAAGGTATGCAATTCGATCGCGGATATCTGTCTCCGTACTTTGTAACCAATGCCGAACGCATGGAATCGGTACTGGAAGATTGCTATATCCTGATTTACGAAAAGAAAATCTCCTCCATGAAAGATCTTCTTCCGATACTTGAACAGATCGCCAAAATGGGTAAACCCTTGTTGATTATTGCGGAAGATGTCGAAGGTGAAGCGCTTGCAACTCTCGTCGTCAATAAAATCAGGGGAACGTTACAGATCGCTGCTGTCAAAGCTCCCGGTTTCGGCGACAGACGCAAAGCAATGCTGCAGGATATCGCGATTCTCACTGGTGGAAAAGCCATCAGTGAAGACCTGGGTTTAAAACTCGAAAACATCACGATAAATGATCTTGGAAGGGCTAAACGAGTAACAATCGACAAAGACAACACCACAATCCGTGAAGGTTATGGAAAAGAAGAGGAAATTAAATCCAGAGTAAAGCAGATAAAAGCTCAGATTGAAGAAACCACTTCTGATTATGACCGCGAAAAATTGCAGGAACGGCTGGCTAAGCTTGTTGGTGGAGTTGCTGTTCTGTATGTTGGCGCAGCAACGGAAGTTGAGATGAAAGAGAAGAAAGCCAGAGTTGAAGACGCCCTCAACGCTACCCGTGCCGCTGTTGAAGAAGGTGTTGTACCTGGCGGTGGCGTAGCTCTGCTGCGCGCGATCCCGCATCTTGCAAAACTGGAGCTGCCCGGTGATCAGAACATCGGTAAAAATATCGTTATGCGAGCTCTTGAAGAACCCTCCCGTCAGATTGCCAACAATGCAGGTCTGGAAGGGTCCATCGTAGTGCAAAACATCAAAAAGCTGGAAACCAACAAAGGATTTGATGCGGCAGCCGAAGAATATGTGGATATGCTCAAAGCCGGCATCATCGACCCGACAAAAGTCGTTCGATCCGCACTTCAAAATGCTTCCAGCATCGCCGGTCTGATGTTGACCACCGAAGCCGTCGTCACGGACATTCCGGAAAAAGAAAAAGAACCGCCGGCGGGACCTCCCGGAGGTGGAATGGGTGGAATGTATTAAGCCCACGCGAACCTTTCAATGAACTTCAAAGCCTCCCCTCGGGGAGGCTTTTTGTTGTTTGCGCGTTTTTCCCGGAAAAGGTAACATCTCCCTAATGAAATCCGCCAGTCTCCTTACATTTCATTCTCCAAGATCATCCCCTGCATCTGCTGAAGCACCACCTTACCCGCTTTGGCATGCGCTGGTTATTCCATGGCTTTTCCTGGCTGTCCTGTTCTGGCCAATTCTGCTGGGAAAAGCACCCGTAAACATCGATTGGCTGGCCAATTCCTTTCCCCCATGGTGTACAGGTTTACATCGGGTTAACCCCGATATCGATGATCCTATTCTTCAGCACTATCCTTTGGCATACCGGGCTGCAAAATCCTGGCAAACAGGTCTTGTCCCTCTTTGGAATCCCGACATCGCATGCGGAATGCCACTACTTGCTGACTCCCACTCCATGCCCTTTGATCCTGTGTATATTATCGCCTACATGACCTTTTCGTTGCCGCACATGGCGTGGAGCATGCTTATCTGTCTTCAGTTCTTCCTGCTGGCTTTTATGACATCCGGTTTTCTGAGATGTATGGGTTGCAATCGCGCTGGAGCATCGATGGGAAGCATTGCTCTTGTCTTCTCCGGCACGGTGATAACCTGGTGCCAGATGCGCCTTTATACCGGCACACTTATCTGGTTGATGGCAGCACTCTGGTCAATTGAATCCAACACCCACCGACAGAATCGATCCATCATCGACAACCGTACGGCCATCGCTATGATGTTTATGGCTTTCTCCGGTCATCTGCAATTCATATTTTATGGATGGATCATCGTAACAATGTATGCGTTTGTCCGTTATGGCAAATCGATGCAATCCATAATAAAATCAGCAACTCTACCCGTTTGGTCTGCTGTGTTAAGTCTAACCCTATGGCTGCCTCAACTCGAACTCATCTCTCGAACCATGCGCGGTGATCCCGGCAGATATTTCCCCGCTTTCCGCTTCGGACTCGCACCATGGATTAGCTTGGTTTGCCCCGATTTCTTTGGCCATCCCGTCACCGGTAACTACTTTGGCGGTTATCTCTTCAACAAATCTTACCTCAATCTTCCCATACTCTATATTGGATTGATACCTCTCTTTTTTACTGTATTCGCCATATTATCATGGCGAAAAAACACCCGTTTTTTCATCGTTATCACGGCCCTCATTCTGATAGGACTCACACTTTTGTATTTAAAACCCGTTCGATATGGTCTCTATACTGCCTGGCCCGGATTCTTCAGTCTGGATCCAGGCCGCCTGGCGGCAATGGCCGTTCCAATGCTTAGTATCCTCTCCGGAATCGGATTAACGCTCTTCCTGAATTTACATGCATCCAGTCCCCGATCGCTTCGAAAACTCTTTGCAACTCCCATTGCACTATGCATCCTCACCTTATTGTTAAGTTGCTGTGTTTATATATTCAAATCCAAGCTTTTAGCCCAAATGAAACCAAACAGCATTACCGCATATTTACTTAAACTGCATGCGGATAACGGATTACTCCTGCTATTTCCTCCCGTCATGAAAACTCTGGGTTTCAGCCTGATTTTCTGTTTTCTGATTCTTGTCTACATGCGGAATCGGCTGACAGGATTTTTTCCCATTGTCCTGGGCATCTCGCTTCTGGCGCTTGATCTAATGCCTCCAGCAAGCATCTACAACAGTTTTTTAAGTGATAGTTATTTGAAGTTATCCCCCCCGCTTCGCGATCGCTGGCCGGCGACAAACCCGGAAAAGGGAAGAATTTGCAGTATCGATCCCGTAATGACAACGGAAAACGCAGGGAAGCTGCTGCCGCCCAACACCTCACTTTTACTCAACGGATATGATTTTAGAGGCTATGTGTCCACGTATGTCGGACGATATGCTGAACTGTTAAATGCCATTCAGAAACGAAGATATTTTGACAGACGTCTTCAGACTGTTGTTCCACCTCTTTTCGATGCATCGGGAATACGATATTTTATGACTGACGGAAAAGCACATTCAGATCATTGGAAACCGATGATTATCCAGCCTGAATGGACACTGTTCGAAAATCCAGATTTTTATCCGAAGGCATGGTTAATAGAAAACACTTTGCCCTTCCATAATCTCGATGATATGTTACAGAAGGTCAAAAGCGGGAACATTTCTCTGGATCGTACCGTATTCATCGAAGGGAATCGAAATTATCGTCATTTTCAATCCATGACTTTTGATATGAACGGCGCTTATTTACAAACAATCAGAACGGATCCCCACACTCTGGTTTTTGATGTCGAAACCACGAACGGAGGATTTATGGTCGTAAACGATGTATTTTATCCCGGCTGGAAGGTGCTGGCCAATGATGAACCCGCTGAATTATTAAGTGCCGATTATCTTTTCAGAGGAACCCTTTTGCCCGCAGGAAAACTCACTGTAAAGATGTTTTATCGACCAATTTCATTTCTTCTTGGCTTGTTCTGCACTCTGACCGGCATTTTGATTTCTGCGGCCGGAACAGTGCTCGGGAGGAAACACGTATGAAATGGATTCCTTTGATAACATGTATTTTCTTGTGTGGAGCAGTCCCCGTGTTGTCACAAACAGATCCTCAACGGGTGAGCCCTGTTGTGGAAGCAGTTAACAAGGTCGGACCTGCTGTTGTGAATATTTCCACGGAAAATGTCGTAACACTCCGGGAGTTCAATCCATTCGGCAATGACTGGATATTTGAGTATTTCACACCGTACAATCAAAGGAATATTACACGTCAGAGTTTGGGTTCGGGGGTTGTCATCAGGGAAGACGGTATCATCCTTACCAATGAGCACATTATTCTGCCCGCTTCAAAAATTACGGTGACCTTATCAAACGGTAAGGAGTATGAAGCGGATCTGATGGGTGCATCCCGGCGATTCGATCTGGCGTTGCTGAAAATCCATTCCGATGAACCGTTGCCGTATCTTGTGCCAGCTGAATCGAGTGATTTGATGATCGGCGAAACGGTAATTGCCATAGGAAATCCTTTTGGTTTATCCAGCACGGTCACAACTGGTGTGATCAGTGCTTTGAACCGGACCATCACCTTTAAAGATGCTCATTCCAATACAACCCACACGTACCGGGATTTCATTCAAACGGATGCCTCCATCAATCCGGGGAATTCGGGAGGTCCGCTTTTGAATATCAATGGTGAACTGATAGGTATCAACACGGCCATTTATGCCGAAGCGCAGGGTATCGGCTTTGCTATTCCCATTGAAAAAGCGAATCGAATCATCGACGATCTCCTGGAAAAAGGAATCGTGCCTCGCATCTGGCTTGGGGTTCATGTGCAGGATCTGACACCCCTGCTTTCCCGCCACTTTAATTTCGGTGATTTGCAGGGTGTTTTGATATCTGAAGTTCTCGATGGATCACCCGGCTCGCATTCAGGTCTGGCCGCCGGAAATATTATCACTGCCATCAATGGGGAATCGATTCGCTCATCCGAAGAATTCAAAGAACGCCTTAAAGAATTCACTCCCGGCGATACAATTACGTTTAACATCTGGACTAAAGAAAAAAACAAAACCGTTTCTTTGGTTGCTATAGAACTTCCCATGAATCAGGCGGAGGAAATTGCACGCGAACTTTTGGGTCTTACCGCTCAGGATGTGACCGATCAAATCGTCAGAACCCGCCGGCTTTTTATTTCTAAGGGAGCTATAGTCACACATGTGGAAAGCAGCTCGCCAGCTTCCAAAGTAGGTATCAGACCAGGAGATGTTATCGTAAAAATCGACCAGGATCCCATTGACAACACGGATCAGTTTTATAAAGCCTTACAGAAATCAGCTCATCAGGACGCAATCACTGCAGTCATTGTCCGCGGATCCGTCGCCTATCATGTCACGCTGGAAATCGAATAATAAGTAACCGAAAAAACATCTTTGACTATTGAGTGAAATTAATATCGGCAAATTGCAAACTCGGCTGCCCCCAACTCACATTCAATCGGCGATTTGGGTCAGACATGCCGGGAACAATAAAAAAATCAGAGCCGACGGCATCAATTTTTCCCAGAATCGTACTGGTGTTTCCTGTAAAAATCATATCCTTTATCGGAATACCTATAGATCCATTCTCAATCCGGTAGGCTTCTCTGACAGGAAATGAAAAATCACCGGCTTGTGAAACAGATCCTGGCATAAAACTGCGGATATAAATCCCACGGGAAATATCTGCTATCATCTCTTCAGGGGATGTATTTCCCGGTTCAATAAACAGATTTGTGATACACGGTGTTGGAGGCGTGTGGTAGGATGTTCTTCGTGCATTGGGCGTGAAGGGAATGGAGCGTTCTCGAGCCGCCGTCGTATCGGTCAGAAGACGTTCGAACTTTCCGTTGTCGACAACGGTGGTCTTTGTTGAAATTCGGCCTTCATCATCGATATGCGCTGAACCTGGCCCTCCGATGTAACTGGGATTATCTACAATCGTTACAAAAGGCGAAGCGATTTGCCGATTGAGTTTATTTTCCAATGGATTGATGCCATCAACAGTTTTTCGAGCTTCAAAAAATCTGCCGATCGCCCGGTAAAATACTAATTCCCCGCATCCTTCACCGACAATCACAGGATAACGTCCGGGAGGAAGGGGTTTTGCCGTAAGCATCTCGACACTCTCTCGAGCCGCCTCCTGTGCTGTTTTCTGAAATTCAGTGTCACCCAGTAACTCATAACCACCACGTTTTACGGTCTGCCGGAACCCCCTGTGATATCGACCGTTATCTTCTGAAATCACATGAGCGCCTACTGAAAATAAAGGTTGATAGTCAGTACGGTAAATGCCAAGGCTGTTGGCAACGGTAATCACTCGAAGCTCCTCGGTATAGTGAAGTGTTATTTCTCGAATGAGGTTACTGGTGTATTTTGCGATTTTGGACAGCTTTTTAAGCGCAGATAACCGAAGCGCTTCCGGTATTTGCTCAAAAGGTTTTGCAACAACAATAACACCTCTTCCCCATTCGGGATACCTTAATATGTTAATCATTTTTATGGATTTCTCTGATTTCATCTTCGTTTTGCTTAGATCCCGAGCAATATTCACTGCCTTCTTGAAATCCACTCCATCACTGTATCCGGAGATTTCTGTGGCAGCTTCAACGATACGTATGCCTAATCCTTCAGATGAGATTTCGCGCAAATCCACAAATTGACCGTTTTGAAAAACACCATGGCGCGTTATTCGCCGCTCGATAAAAATTTCTGAAAAGTCACCACCGTTTTTCCCTGCCGCTTTCAGTATTTTTTCAAGCTGCTCAGGATCTATACGAAATACTTCCTCCATATAATCCCGTGCTGACACCGGCGAGAAAGGCAGAATACCGGAAGCAAGAAACCCGGAAAACGCCATCGTTTTTAAGGTATTTTCAATAAAATATCTTCGTGATATACGATTCAC
>JAFGJC010000099.1 GCA_016929305.1 candidate division CSSED10-310 bacterium
GAAAATGCGCTGAACACACTCGGATACGAATTGCTCAACGCGGATCATCTGAACGAGGCGATCGAATGTTTCCGGCTGAATGCCGAGTTGTTTCCGGAATCGTTCAATGTGTACGACAGTCTTGCGGAAGGTTATCTGATTCAGGGTGACAGGGAACGGGCGGAGGCGTTTTACCGTAAATCCCTGGAGGTTTTTCCCGGCAATGTCAATGCAACGGAAAAACTCCGGGAACTTGCCGTGCAGTCCGAACCGGCGGAAAAACGCCAACGGATTATTCCAGATTAAACATCACGGTAAGCGCTATCTTCACCGGGACGGCTTTGCCATTCCAGAGTGCTGAAGTGAAATGCCATCCTTTTTGACAGTATCGGCAGTAACTTATGTCAGCCGGTGATTCAAAAAACAGGCATAAAAAAAGCAGCGGTTGCTGATCCTGAGACCACAACCGCTGAGCAACAGTTTTCTTTTAAACGTTTACCTTATTATTGCCTGACTACAGACTACAGGATAAGCCATTCCTGCTGAATGCTGGGCTTGAATTCGAATTCAACGGAAATGCCCTTTTGATAAACCCATCCCTTGTCATGTTTGATACCGACTTCGCCGGAACCGTTCAAGGTCATTGTAAAATACCGTTGCGGATCGCCAATAACATTGAACAGTGTAAACACCTTCGCATTGGTATCGTCATTTTTGGGTCCGAGATCTATGGCGATTTCCTGAAGAAGCTCCCCTTTCTGATCTCCAACGGCGGCGGGAATAACCGATTCGACGATCGTTGTGGCACCCAGCGGCAGAACGGTGGGTTCTTTCTGCTCCTCACCTTCCTTGGGAACCTCGGAAATTTTTAACGCGATGTCCATGGTGAAATTCCGAAGTTTCACGTCCTTGTCACTTCCGTTGACAAACAGAAGATGACTCTTGATAAACAGGTTGCCGTCCCGCTCTTCAAACTGCATCTTCTTGACTTTGGTGACATCGAGCTGCGTCACCTGTTCCACCTGCGCAAACACAACATTCATCGTTACCAGCAACATGACAACCATACCAAACAGTGTAACATTTCTTTTCATGATTCCGAACCTCCTTTGGCCAATCATTTAAAATTCCCTGATATTTCATCTTTTAATCGATTTAATTTGAAACATCAATAGAGTAATGAAATATTTTTACTTTTAAGGTTACAAGGTTTTAACGCAATAATCTGATATAGAGGATAATCCTGCACATCAGCAACATCACCAAACTTGCGGAAATCAGAATGATGACAGGATGTAAATACTGCTTTGTCGTAGATTCACCAAAAATAATGTTTTTGAGTTTAGCTTCCTGAAATTTGATGTACTTGAAATACGGTAATTTGCCTTCCGGGTTCATATCAATGGATTGCCTTAGAACAATCTGATTTGAGTTGGATTCGATATCCAAAGCTGCCTGAAATCCCCAGCGTTGAATTGTCAGATAGCTTGTCAGTTCCGGCCAGCGGGTCGAATTGCCGGCGGCTTCCAACGGGCGAATAAGGCCGCCGAACAGGAGTTGGGGTATGACCAGAAGCGGAACAGCGGTAAGGGCTACGCGGTAGGTTCTGGAAACGCTTGATACCAGCAAACCAAGAGATGCTGCGGTGGCTGCAGACAGCCACAACACCAGCCACAGACGAATGGTATTTTCGAAGGACATATGGAGTATCACCGGTACAACAATTGCGATCAACAACGCTGTCTGGATCGCAGTGATAAAAATCTGCACGCTCATCTTTGCCGAAATGTATGGTCCCAGACGCATACATGACCGGCTTTCCCTTCGGATCAGATCCTGTTCGGTGACAATCTCCTTGCACGCACCCATAACACCGAACCATATCGAAGCCACAATCAGAGTAAAAATCACCGAAGCGCGTTGTTTCGAAGCGGGTTCGCTGATTTTTATTAATTCATCCGGATTGTCCGCGTTATGCAATGCTTTCCGGAATGCTGATTCAGCAGGAAATCCCCCGGCATCGGATCGTTCCCAAGTACGAAGCGCTTCACCAAAAAGATTGTAAGTGCGAGCGAATGTGTCGTAATCCCTGTTGTCCATCATCATGTTATGGAAAGCCAGAAACACCAGAAGCGCGATCAAAGGCACCTGCCCGAACAAAAACAACGGATACCCAATCTCCGAAAAGGTGACTTTCAGGTTCCGTTTAAGCAGCGTTTTCGTTTCCTTATACCAGGAAAACGGGTATTTCAATAATGAGGTGCAGGCTTCGCTGCTGCGTTTATGAACCCTCATCGTATCCACGACGATTTCAGAATCGTTCATCGACAATGGTTGAGCGATGAACGTGGTATCCGGTTTGTCCTGTCTGAATTTGCCGGTAAGCTGCTCTCGATTGGCGGAATCTTTAAGCACATTCAGGACATAAACCGCTGGATTCTGTTTCCCGCATAATGTTCCGGTCAGCCGTTCCATCACCATGGTCGCAAACTTTGTCTCGCCGTAAAACGCCGGCTGCCCGCCATAACTCATCAGCAACAGATAATCGAACTTTTCAAAGACTTCCCTGCTGGGTTGATGCACCGATGTGATGACCGTCAGCCCGTCTTCCTTGGCCAGACGACGTAACAGATCAATAATCTGCTCCGCCTCAACTGACGACAGCCCCGATGTGGGTTCATCCATGATCAGGATCTGTGTGCGGCATGCCAGTTCATGCGCAATATTTGCACGGCGCCGTTCCCCGCCGCTCAGCACTTCACCCCGGGATCCCGGCGACCCGATCTTCTTGTCTAAAAAAACCTCCAGACGCTTTTTGTCAAACCCCAGCCGCAGGCATATCTGCCGGATAAACCGCTCACAAAAAGATTTCCGGATATTTGGATAACGGAGTTTCAAGCGGTAATAGATGGAACTGTAAACAGAAAGCTCCGGTATCATGATTTCCGCCTGTGGAAGATAACCGATATAGTCCCTGACGGCGCGGGAACCATATGAGCCGTGCACATCAAACTGTTTTCCGACAAAGACTTTACCTTTGTCCGGACGATTGTATCCATTCAGAAGATTGATAAAAACACTCTTTCCGGATCCCGCTGGCCCCATGATGGCGGTCAGGGTGCCGGGTTCCGCCCGGATATATGCGCCATCGCATAAAACAACTCCGGTGTCCCTGGCACGATACTCCAGCCGCGTTGAATCCAAACCCGCCAGCCCTCCGCCGAAAAATACCTGCGGATGGATGGCCAGCGATTTGTTACCCAGTTTTACCGTGTCGTAACGCGATATTTCCATCCATTTTCTGGGTTCGATACGCTCATCATTGATCGTCGTGCCCAGGTTTGAACCCATATCCCGCAAAAAAACCCGGTTGCTTTCCCGTTTTAACTGGGCATGTTTGGGTTCCAGATTCTGTGAATCCACACGGATGTCACATACCGAATCCCGTCCAATCAACCATAAAAAATCACCATGGGGTGCAAAAATTTCATCATTTTGCACTGATTTATGCTGATACGGCGTTGATTTCGAACTCTGATCCATCCAATCCTGCATAGACGGTAACTATATCGCAGCCGCAAGATCCCTGTCCAGTTAATACCATATATGTATCGATCCTGAGTCAATAATTAAGCGCACATACCCATCCCGGCGATTTCAATCTTTGATTTATACAATCGTACATTGAGAAACAGCTTACGTTTGTTTATGATTCAACCGTGGAACAAGACGATGTAAAAGGAAAACGGATCCGGGAATACGAGATCAAGGAGATCATCGGCAAGGGTGGCATGGGTATTGTTTATAAAGCCCAGCATACCGTTATCCTTGCCTATCGCGCCATCAAGATCATCAACGAAAAACTGTCTCAGGATGCCAATTTTTCCTTGCGCTTCAAACAGGAAGCGCGATTGCTGGGGAAATTGACCCATACCAATCTTGTGGGTATTTATGATTTTTTTGAAGAGAATAATCAGCTTCATCTTGTCATGGAGTATATCGCTGGGGACAGCCTGAAAAACCGGCTCGAAGAACAGCCGATCATGCCGCTACACACGATTCTGCCGATTGTCATTCAGGCACTTGACGGCCTGGCTGAAGCGCACCGGATCGGTATCGTTCACAGGGATATCAGTCCGGATAATATCATGCTGATGCCCGACCGTCTTCTGGGGGAACGCGCCGTCATCATCGATTTCGGCGTGGCCAAAGCCATTCTGGACGATGAAATGGTCAAAGAGGCGACCATGAAACTGGACACGACCGGGCAGTTTCTGGGCAAGATCGATTACTGCTCCCCGGAACAGACCAGCCTTGGCCGTGAGCAGATGGACGGACGCAGCGACCTGTATTCCATGGGACTTGTGCTGTACAGAGCGTTAACGGGAAAGGTGCCGTTCCACGATGAAAATGTTTTTCTGGCCATATCAAAACGATTGAACCTGGCGCCGCCACCCTATCTGTCGGAATCCAATCCTCAAATCCATTATCCTGAAAAACTTGAAGACGTCATTCGTAAAGCATTGGCTCGCGATCCCCGGAACCGTTTCGCAGATGCACTGGAATTCAAAGCGGCTCTGGATGATGTCCTCAGAACTTGCGATGATACGGTTGTCCCTGAACATATCATTGTACCGGATGACTCAACAGAAGGCACAAAAGGAATCGTGATCTATCCGTCCCAGAAAGGTTATGACAAAAAACCCAAAAAAGTAACTCCATCAAAAATTCAGGATAAACCGCCCGGAAAACCGAAACCGCCTGAACCGGCCGCAAGGCCAGTTTCAACGAAAAAACCGCCGTCTTCTCAAAAAGAGACACGGAAAAAATATTCGAAAAGATGGATTTTATTCATTATTGCCATCATTCTGCTGTTTTCATCCGGTTCCGCATATTATTTTTTCAGCGATCATCCGTTCATGATCAGAATAAAGAAAAACGTTCTGGGATGGTTTGGATCGGATGCCGGCCGGGATGATCACGGATCCCTGCTCGTATTGACACCGACTCCGTCGATGACGGACACACCAGCTCCAGAGGCTACATTCACTCCCAAACCGGCTGAATTGCCGGTTGCCATGGATGCGATGACACCAACTCCGGTTTTCATTGCAACCCTGGAGTACACATCAACACCGGCACCCACTGTCACAAGTACAATAACGCCGACATTCACATCCACAATTACGCCCACCTTTACGGCAACGCCAACCATGACAGTGACACCGACGTTTACAGCGACAGTTACGCCGACACGCACGCCCACCGTAACGATGACAGCCACACCAACCTGCTCTCCGACAGCATCGGTGACACCGACACCTGCGCCATCGGTGACACCGTCCCCCTTACCTTCCGCGACGAGAAGACCGACAGTGACACCAACGAAAATCCCGGTGGCAACTGCCATACCCACCCGGACACCAGTACGGGCAATTGAACCGACACGGACACCGGTGCCGACCGTCACCCGGGTCCCGGCTCCGACGAGCACTCGTGCGGCAACACCCACACCCATTCCGTCACAGACGCCGACGCGGATACCGACCCCCGCACCCAGCAGAACACCGCGCCCCAAACCGACATCCACTGCCTCACCCTCGCCGACAAACGTGCCGGAACCAACCAAAGTTCCGACGCAAACACCCACACGGATACCGACACGGAAACCGGTGCCGACAGCCAAACCGAGTTATACGCCTGTTCCGACATCCCCTCCAATACCAACCGAAATCCCGAAAGACCGCCTGTTCATTCCATCGATCAAACACAATCCACCCAAAAATGTCGTAGAAAATGAATCGCAGACGATAACACTCGAAATATCGGCAAAACAGGAAATACAGGATGTTTTTATCTTTTACAAAATGAAGAATGACTCCAGCTTCAAGAAAGAACTCATGAACCCGAAACGAAATAAATACAGTGTCAAGATCGGTGAAAAAGAGTTGCACCAGGGCACCCTGATATATTATTTTGTCATCAGGGATACTTTGGGAAATGAACATCAAACCGATCCGGAATCGGTTGATGTGGGAATAAGACCCGCATTGCCCATCATTCATTAAAGGAGTTGCCAGCCATGAAAACTATTAAATTCTGTTTTATGAGCTTGATTCTGACATCATTGGTAATGCCGTCAATGGGAGTGGCCAGGGAATTCAATTTCACGATTGGTGTCGACTACTGGAAAGCCGACTGGGAACTTTCATTATTTCACGAAACATATAATGAAGTGCGCACCTATGAAGCGGATGGCGCGGGAATGTATGGCCCGAGAGCACAGTTGGCATACGGACCGGTATCCCTCGGTGTCTCATACATGATGGGGAAATACGAAATCGGGACTGCCGATGAAGGGGACCGTGAGGATATTCTTGTTACTTTGGGTTACAGTTTTGCCAGATATTTTTCAGCCAACCTGAAATACGAAAGCTTCGATTACAGCACCGTATGGAGTAAAACGACCGGGATTGATTTACATCAAACCGGTTTCGGCGCTGGATTGTCTGCGTTTGTTCCTTTGGGAAAGTCGAGGTTGTTTTTATTCGGAGTAGGTTCCTATTCACCATTTGGAAATCTGGACATTGACTTCTACAGTGAAGCCGCCACCCCCTGGAATGCGGATTTGGATGCCTCCCGGTGGAGCATCGAGGGGGGTCTGGGATACACAGTGAAATCATTCACACTGACCGCGGGATACCGCCACAGCGAAACGATCTGCAAAGACGATGATTACAGTATCGAATTTGGCGGTGTTTCCGCCTCCTTAAGCTATACCTTTTGATATATCGCCGAACTGACCATTCTGTTTACGATATATTTGAAGTCTTATTGGCAAGCATCAACTAAAATACAAATCTCTAAATCCCGAGTGACCTTCAGACCCGAAAGCGGATCCGATAGATGATAGGTCACTGTGATATTATAAATCCCGGGATTGATACGTTCGTTTGAACGAATACAATACGCAATCACCAGCCCGCCGGACGATCCTTTGATATCGCTCAACTCGTATGAAATATCCTCCGGAACATTCTTCCGGATTTCCTTCAACACAGCGGTATAAGTTCCGATGTAAGGAAAACAATATTTGCCGCATTTCAACTCACCCGGCTTCAATTCTACCCGCATTGGCGGCGACGGCATAACCGCCGTTCCCGAAGGTTGCGGCGGCAGCTCAACCGGTTGATTCACCGCCAGCAAATATTCGCAAATATCCGGATGGTTCGCGTGTTTCAATCTGTCAATCGGTGTTTCGCCATAAATGTCTTTTATTATGGGATCAGCGCCGTTTGTGATCAGCAGTTCAGCCATTCGGCGGCTTTCGACATCATGCAGCGGTGTCCTCAGAAGGTTGTCTTTTGCGATTACGGAAGCGCCGTTCGCAATCAGCAACTGAGCGATCGATGTGTTATCCATTTTTACGGATATTATAAGCGGTGTTTCGCCGGATTTGTTCCTGATGTCGATAGCCGCACCATTGGTCACCAGCTCAAATACCATATCGTATCTGCCGGCCCGGACCGCACGATGCAGAGCTGCGTCACCGGTTTCGTCTTTAACATTTAGTTCTGCTCCGCTTTTAATCAGCGTTTTAACGCTGTTGATATCATTGCGGTTTGCTGCATCATGAAGCTCACTTGCGGCAGCCATTGCTGAAAAGAACATGCATGTGACTAAAACAGGGACTGAGGTTATTTTCACCATGTTTCGAATCATGTTCAAACCTCCGATGACTGTAACCATAATCCGATATATGACATCAAACAAATCATTTTTTACTGGGGAAAACCAATCTTTTCTGTATGGCATATCAACGGTTCAGCGATCGGCAGCTTATAGGCTATAGTGGCCTTTAAGATATACATCC
>JAFGJC010000100.1 GCA_016929305.1 candidate division CSSED10-310 bacterium
AATATCTTGTACCGCATTTCCTGTGGACCAGCTTTCGACATGATAAGCGGAATGAAGACATGCACTTAGCCAGAGTGACAACAATATGAGGTGACTTGATGTAACACATAATTTATTCATCTAACTCCTTCTCCTTCCATCCGTTTCCATGTAAAAGGATGTTTTTTATCTTTAAAAATGTGCCAGTAATTTTATTTAAGGAATAGGGAGGCTTTCGTTCTGAATTCAGAATGTTTTCGAACGTGATGGGAGACATCAATATTCATCAGTTTCGGGTGATTGGAATTTATTGGGGCGATGCCGATAGCTTTGCTTGAGAGAAACAGGTTGGCGGTGGAAAATATACTTCCGAGAATATGATCATTTGTTGAATAGTAATTATAGATACAGGAAATCACTTTGGAGGTGATAGATTCCCAGTTTTCAGAAGGATCTTTTCCAATGGCTCCTCCCAATAAATGCGATTCGAGGATTTGAGTGGATGAATGAGTTTTCAAATCGTTTAACATTTGAAAAATTACGTGTGCTCCCAAAGAATGACCAATAAGAATAAAAGTATGTGATTCAGGTAAACGGTCAAAGATGTAGGCCAGCAATTTTCCGGTAGCACTTGCCTTTGATTTTGCTTCCTGCCAGGCTCGTACGCTTGAACCGATAATTGTTGATGCTGCGCAAAGCATTCCAGTGGTCGTTACGAATTTTCGTGTTGTTTGAATTCCGTTTCGAAACATATTCTTCAGCAGATGATTCCGTCCAAGATTTGTAAACAAATTACTCAAACTGCGTAACTTTCTTGATTCCCAATCAACGATATACCAGCTGCTGTCCGGATATTTGTCTTTCAAAACCTGTTTCCACTGACAATCCAAGTTTTCACGATCCTGAGATAAAAAACCGTTGATGATGATGACTGCTGGGAAATCACCATTTTTAATCCTCCGAATGGCAAATCCATGTACTTCTCTCTGAAAATCTGATGCAAATTTACCTCCATAGAAAGCACCGGCGGCAGCACCAAGCGTACCAAAAGCCTTCAGAGAGGTTGCAGTCTTGAAGGTTAATAAATTGGGAAAACGGAAAGACGCAGATTTCAGGAATCTATACCCTGGTTTCAATCCGCGAAATATACTCAAGGATCGAGCAAGATTTCGACCGACAGTCGGACCAGCTCCAATGGCGAGTGGTGTCAGCAGTGTGGCTCCAAGAACCGAAGCCGATATTATTTTGCTGTACTTGCCAAAATTAAACACTTCGCGTTCAAACAGCTGAGGGTACTGCTCTAAAGTCGATAATTTTCTGCTGGCAGACTCAAAACCAGGAATCTTGCCGCCATGTGCTGCACACCAGACATCATCCCCCCAATTGCCTGCGCGTGCAAAATGTGAACATCCCGGGATACTGCAGAATACGCTTAACCGCCGGCATTCAGAACAGCGGTATACATCTCGTCTTAAACGACGGGTGTTGATCAGATCGTGAGTTGTTTTTTTTAAACACCACGAACAATACCCAGATATTTGATGTTTATCGTTTGTATCGGTAAAGTCTTCGATGAGTTTTGGCATGTTGTTTTTTTCCCAAAGTATCAGTTCTAAGTTTGCATTAAATTATTGAATTTTTCAAAGCATTTTGTTAGGAGCAGCAAAATGGGGCATGTTAATAAATGACAGTAAAAAAACGAAGCATAACCTGTTCCAAAACATGTAACAACGAAAGACTGGATATGTTTTTGGCTCGCAAAATCGAGTTTCTTTCGAGGAGTAAAATAAGAAAGCTCATTGTGGATGGCGGTGTATACGTAAATGACAGACGAGTCAGAATTAACTCAAGAACTCTTCGACCGGGAGATAGAATATTAGTTTATATTCCTGATGAAATTCGTGAAAACAGGCAACTTTCCCTGCCGATCGATGTACTATTCGAGGACGAATATCTAATGGTGGTCAATAAACCCGGGGGAATCTCCACAAGCCCGTCTCGTTACAACGTCACAGACTGCATCATCGGGAGACTGCATGAGCAACTCGGTGAAAAAAAGTATCTCGAGCCTGTTCACCGTTTAGATAAATTGACCAGCGGCGTTTTGATTCTAAGTAAAAAGCTATCTATGACGAAATCCATGTTCGATTTGTTTAAACGCAGAAGAGTCGGTAAAAAGTATATCGCTGTCGTGGAAGGAAAAATGAATCCGGAAAGTGGAGAAATTTCATCATATTTAAACCGCTCAAAGCGCAATCCGGCGAAAATGATTCAAGACAATCAGAGTGGCAAACTTGCCACTACACGATACAGGACTTGCCATTATGATTCAGAACAGAACTTAAGCTATCTGATCATTCACATACCAACTGGAAGAACTCACCAAATACGAGTGCATCTGGCAGGAAGCGGCCATCCGGTTGCCGGTGACAGTCTTTACGGATCGCATATATCGAAAAAGACATTGTTATTACATGCGTTATCCGTAACATTTACGCATCCACTAACAAAAAAGAGAATTCGCATTGACGCCAATTCTCCATTTTGGTTTCCGAAGTTATCCGGTGAGAAAAAAATCAATGATTTCAGTTGATTTCAATAAGATTTAATCCGGTTTCGGAATCTTTTTTCCTGATGAGACGACCATTCGAAACCATGATGCAGATCTCAGCAGTCGCACTGACAACAGCTTGTTTCAGATGCCCTCCCCAGCAAACGTTGTTTTCATCAGCGACAGTAATATGCAGATGCAAATAAACAGAACCCTCATTTTCAGAAATATTGCCATTCAAGGAGGTTATCTCAAATTCGCCTTCTATTGCTTTAGAATGAAAATGATGCTCTCGAATTCTGTATATCCCAATTTCAAGTTGATCGACAGCACCGATACCTGAAATAACGCCACAGGTAATATTGTTTTCTTCACAGCATCGAGTTATTGATTCAATAATCTCTTCTCCCCTGTCGATGCGAAGTATCCAGAAATTGTTGAATTGCTTATATTTCATGAGATTTCCCTACCTTAAATTATTTAAAATCATCGAGTTCAGGACTTTTTAAAACTGCAGGCGGGTAAAGATGGCGATCCAAATCAAGAGATCTCATTACCGTCTGAAACGTATTTAGTGTTTGAATGAATGAGGAGTTGAATGATGCAAAATCACTTTTTTGATGAGAAAACAAACGATCAAAAGTTGATTCAGCTTTTGGATATACCACAAGTTTTATACTGTCAGATTCGGGTATTCCAGCTAACTCCTTTAGTTTCTCGATGGATTCCTTGTAACCGCCGAGTTTATCTACAAGACCGAGAGCAAGTGCCTGTTGTCCCGTCCAGACTCTCCCCTTTGCGATTTCTTCAATATGGCCGATTGGCAAATTCCGTCCGTTTGCCACTTTCATGGTGAAATCAGAATAGATTCTATCGAGCCAATGCTGAATATATTGCCATTCCGTTTCGGAATATTCTTTTCGCGAAGACCAGATCGTAGCATTCATTCCATTATGAACTTCATCCCAATCTATACCGATTTTCCCCCAAAAGCCGCTGGTTACAAATTTCCCTCCAGATACTCCAATCGAACCTGTTATTGTTCCTGGTTGTGCGATGATAGCATTTGCATCCATTGACACGAAGTATCCGCCTGACGCGGCTACATCACCCATACAGACGACTATTGGAATACCATGTTCTTTAGCTCTGACCGTTTCACGCCAGATGGCATCAGAGGCGACATAAGAACCTCCGGGACTGTTGACGCGAAAAAGGATACCCTTGACCTTTTTGTTACTTATTGCCTGTCTGAAAGCTCGCGTAACAGTGTCAGAGCCCATGACTTGATTACCGGTCAGAATATCATAGGAATTATCTCCGCGCATCACTTCTCCGATACCGTAGATAACAGCAATCGTTTGACCGCTGGAATTGGGTCTTTCGATTTCTTTCAGATATTGATGCAGTAATTTAAAACTTACGTCGTTGCCGGCTTTTTTTGCAGCATATTCTCGAACTTCATCCCGATAGAACATACCGTCGATCAGACCAAGATCCAATGATTGCTGAGCATCATATGGTCCGCGGTCGATATATTCGGCAACAGTTTCCGGAGGAATATTCCGTGATGAGGAAATACCGTTAACAAGCTGATCATATTGGGATTCCACCAGTGCGTTCATCATTTCACGTTCAGCATCACTGTATTTTGTTTCTGTGAACATGTTTTTTATGCTCTTGTATTCCTTCCGGTGATCCATCTCCGGTGATACTTCAAGATTGTCAAACAGGTTTCTCAAGAAAAAATTTTCATACATAACACCGGTTAATCCCAAATCTCCGGAAGGTTGAAGATAAATCTCTTCAAAAGCCGATGCCAAGTAATAACTTCCATTGCCGGGACCAAATTCACCAAATGTTTCAGCAAAAGCGATGGTGAACTTGTTACTTTTGCGAAATTCAAGAATGGCATTTCTGATTTCCTGAATTTCAGCAAACCCCATACCTGGTGAACCGATTTTTGCTACAAGTCCCAGTACATTGTCATCGCGGGCCGCGACTGTCATCGCATCAGAAATATCCATGATGGAAATTAAATCCTCGTAAAATAACTCCCAAAAGGAATCTTTGGGAACATATTCGACCGGAGCTGTGTCGAAATTTATTTCGAGTATACATTTACCACCCCAGA